>CAIUYS010000607.1 GCA_903903365.1 uncultured Methylococcaceae bacterium | reverse complement strand
TAACGTTTATGCTATTTATCAAATAGAGATTCCCTATAAATTATCAGGAGCGCACTATGCATCGCTTAACTGGGTTGTTATTACTTGGCATCTTATTGTTTGCTTCATTCACGCAAGCCAAACCCTTAACCAGGGAACAAGTACCTGAACCCCTTAAACCCTGGATAAGTTGGGTATTGGTGGATAATCCAGAACTTGCTTGTCCCTTTTTGTACAACAGCTACGAACAAAAACGCTGTAGTTGGCCGACGCAATTAACGCTGGATTTATCGTCGGCAAAAGGCGTTTTTTCGATAAACTGGAAAGTCTATAAAGACAGTTGGGTGAGTTTACCTGGCGATAAAAAGTATTGGCCGCTTAATGTTACTGTTAACGGCAAGCCCGCCTTGGTTATGGATAAAAACGGCATTCCTTCGATTAAACTGGCGGCCGGTCTGGAGCATCTGGCGACCTATCAAATCAAGGGGGAGTTTCTATGGGATGTTATTCCGGACCAAATCACGATACCCAATGATACCGGATTGATTAACCTGACGGCCAATGGACTGGAAATACCGGCACCTTCCATCAAAGACGGGCAACTCTCGTTAAAGCCCCTCGATAGCGGCCTGGGTAAACCTGAAAACAGGCAAAATAATCTTGATATCCAAGTTTTTCGAAAAATTATTGATGAAGTACCCTTGCAGGTTTTAACCCATCTGGAACTGGATGTTTCGGGTAAACAGCGAGAAGTTAAACTGGCTTTTCCTCTACTGAACGGATTTGTCCCGTTACAATTGCAAAGCCCTTTGCCCGCTCGACTTGAACCTGACGGGCAGCTCATAGTGCAGGTACGTCCAGGTCAATGGCAGCTTGAAATAGTGTCCAGACTTACCAAGGAACCCGCTACGATCGCGTTCCCAAGCCCTCTCATTCCCAAGTTGGAACTTGGAAATGAAAAGACTTGGCCGGAATCAGAAATTTGGGCTTTTGAAGCACGTCCGGAATTGCGCATCGTAGAAATTGAAAAATTGTCCGCCATCGATGCCAGTCAAACCAATCTACCGGAAGACTGGAAATCCTTGCCTGCCTATAAAATCAATCAGGGGCAGGCGATGGGTTTTAAAGTAATACGCCGGGGCGATCCGGAACCTGCACCCAATCAACTCTCAATAACCAGAAAACTATGGCTGGATTTTGATGGCAAGGGTTATACCGTCAATGACCGTATTAACGGCAAAATGACCAATGGCTGGCGACTTAATGCCTTACCGGCCACGCAATTAGGTAAAGTAACCCTGGATGGCAACAACCAACTGATTACCTGGCAGACAGGCACACAGAAGCAGGGCGTGGAGGTAAGAAAAGGCACAATAATGCTCGATGCCGATAGCCGTATAACAGGTGACATTGACACGCTGAGCGCAGTCGGTTGGGAGCAAAATTTTCATGCCGTAAAAGCAGAGCTTAACCTGCCACCCGGTTGGCGATTATTGGCGGCTCAGGGCGTCGATAATGTACCGGATAGCTGGATTTCACGCTGGACGCTGTTGGATTTGTTTCTGGTACTGATTACTGCTCTCGCAACAGGACGACTCTGGAATCACTATTGGGGGATGCTGGCCTTGGTGACACTGGTTATCATCTGGCACGAACCCGGTGCACCGCATTATGTTTGGCTGAATATTCTGGCGGCAACGGCCTTGCTGGGCGTATTACCGCAAGGCCGGTTTTATAAATTGATACGCGGATACCGTAATGGCTGCTGGCTGGCGTTGGTGGTGATTGCCGTACCCTTTATGGTATCTCAAGTGCGTATGGGGATTTATCCGCAGTTGGAATACCCCGAGCAAGCCATTGAGGTTATCGACAGGGCTCAGAACCCTATGCCGGCACCAATGCCAATGGAAGCGATGGATGCTACACAGCAACCACTCGGGGGCGTCGCGAAAAGAGCGCAAAGTAAAGCCGAGTATCTTAGCGCCATGCCCGAGCAACAAGCATCGGTGGCTTTCTCCGGCAGTACCGCGACAAATGTTGAGCGCATTGATCCTAACGCCAAAGTCCAAACCGGCCCCGGCTTGCCGCAATGGCAATGGAACACGGTTTATTTATCATGGAACGGTTCGGTTGATTCTGGACAACCGCTGAATTTATGGTATTTATCACCCGGGATGACGATGTTGTTAAATTTCCTGCGCGTAGTTTTGGTAACTCTACTGGCCTTATTGATGTTGGGTGTGGCCGAAAAATTCAGGCCTGATCTTGTTCTCAAGTTGGGACTTGGCAATAAGGCATCCTCCTTATTGCTATGGTTTTTATTACTTCCCCTGTTGTCCGTTCCCTCGCCGAAAGTTTATGCCGACTACCCCAGCGACGCCTTATTAACCGAATTAAAAACTCGGCTACAGGAAGTGGAGATTCCCGATTGTTTGCCCGGTTGCGCTCAAATTCAGCAAATGAATATGACGATTACCGATAAAACCATTGAAATCAGCCTGCAAATTGATGCGCAGGAATCGGTTACCCTGCCGTTGCCCTCGGAATACCAGCAATGGTTTCCCAATCAGGTAGTGGATAACGGTAAAGCCGCCCAAGCATTGTACCGTAACAACAATACCTTATGGATCAATCTTGCCAAAGGCGAACACCAGATTATTCTTAAAGGTTTAACGCCTTTACTGAGTAAATTCACGCTGCCTTTACCGTTAAAACCTAACCGGGTCAGCATCGAAGAATCGGGCTGGGAGGTGGTGGGTTTACATGAAAACGGCTGGTCAGACGACCAATTACAATTTAGCCGCCTACAACAATCGCCCCAAGATAAATCCAAACCGGTAGCAGAGCCGAGTGTTTTGCCACCTTTTGTTCGCGTCGAGCGACGGTTTTCTTTAGGCTTGGATTGGCGCGTTATCACCCGGATTATTCGAATTTCTCCAGCCGATTCTGCCGTGATTTTAACCGTTCCACTGTTACCGGGTGAATCGGTTACCAGCCCGGATATTCGCGTTAAAGATAATGCCGTTGAAGTCAATATGGCGGCACAACAAAGCAGTATGCAATGGGAATCGACGCTGGAAAAATCGGAAAAAATCGAATTAACCGCGCCGGAAACGGCACAATGGATCGAAGTCTGGACAGCCGATATCAGCCCTGTCTGGCACAGTGAACCCTCAGGCATCGCCATGATTCATTTAAATAATGAAGGGCAGTGGCTACCTGAATGGCATCCCTGGCCGGGCGAAAAAGTAACGCTGCAAATAACCCGGCCACAAGCGGTGGAAGGGCAAACCTTAACCATTGACAGCAGCAGTTTAAACATTAAACCCGGGCAGCGCACGCAGGATGCTGAATTAAAAATCAGCCTGCGCAGTTCTCAGGGATCGCAACATACGCTGACCTTGCCTGACCAAGCCGTGCTGCAATCGGTGTCTATTGATGGACAAACACAACCCCTCCGGCAACAAGGCAGAAAGCTGACCTTACCGGTCAATTCCGGTAAACAGGACATTTTGATAAACTGGCAGGAGGCCAAAGCTATCGCCACCGCCATAACAACACCGTTGCTCGATTTAGGTCAGGATAGCGTCAATACCAACCTGAGTATTAGTATGGGTCAGGATCGCTGGATATTATTCGTGATGGGGCCGAGAATGGGGCCAGCCGTTTTATTCTGGGGCGTGTTGATCGTTATTTTTATCCTGTCGTTAGGTCTGGGTAAAATCCCTCTGACGCCGTTAAAAAGTCGGCACTGGTTTTTATTACTGGTGGGTTTAAGCCAACTACCGATGCCGGCAGCTGGCCTCGTTATTGCCTGGTTAATGGGCTTAGGTTGGCGTGCGAACCAGTCCGCAGCCGACTGGCGTTATTTTAATGCTCTGCAAATTTTTATCGGCGGCTTAACCGTATTGGCACTGGGCACTTTATTTGCAGCCGTTGCGCAAGGACTGTTGAGCTCTCCCGATATGCAGATTACCGGTAATCAGTCCTCGGCCTTTTTGTTAAATTGGTATCAGGACAGGAGTTTATCGATTTTGCCGACTGCCACTGTGGTTTCCGTACCCTTAATGGTCTATCGACTATTCATGTTGGCTTGGGCACTATGGCTCGCCGTGTCCTTACTCAACTGGCTAAAATGGGGCTGGGCGTGTTTTTCAAGCAACGACTTGTGGAAAAAAGCAGTGATTAAAGAAAAAGCGTTGGCGGCTGACGAAAAAAGCAATGATGCATGAAGCGTGTCACTTGGCTAAGGCAGTAAGCAGAAAATAATTACTCCCACGCTTCGGTGACACTGCCCACCGTTAAGCCGTCATTCCGGCATGGATTCACGCGAGGCTATCCTGCCTGTCGCCCTACGGGTAAATGCAAATCTGTTCCAGACAGATTTGTGCCGGAATCCAGAGTACAAGGATGTACTCATCGATATTACATTGTTTCCAATAAAATCGAGTATAAAAATCAGTGAGTGGATGCATTACGAATCCCATCCATGGCGACTGGATCCCGGCAGTCCATGCCGGGATGACGGCTTCAACGTTTTCAGGGTGTATAAGATTTGTGTTTATCGATATTTTTATTATTTACCGAATAGGATTCACATAGAGCCATCTACTTTATAACTCATCCTTTTTTTGTTCATTGATGAAATCAAAACGACTTTATTGTATGGCGGTTTTCTCAAACGGTCTCATCGTGTATCATGTAACGCTATTTAAACACATTAACCCTGTGTACCTAGGCGCTTAAACCATGGCGCGGCATTGCTTATTAAAAGCATATAAAATAATAGCTTATGAAGATTCTCAATATCCATTTTAAAAACATCAACTCACTGGAAGGCGAGAGTCGGGTTAATTTTGAACAACCCCCTTTTTCTGATACCGGCGTTTTTGCGATTACGGGACCTAACGGGTCAGGCAAATCCAGTATTTTGGATGTTATTACCTTGGGTTTATATGGCGAAACTTTTCGTTTTGATCGACCTGCCGACTATGTGATGACAAAGCACACAGCGGAATGTTTTGCAAAAATCGAGTTTTCTCTAAGCGGTGAAAAATACCAATCCAGTTGGAAGGTTAAACGTGAAAGCGATCATCCAGAAAGTGAATTAACGTCGCCGGAAATGTACTTAATTCGCCTGATTGATGGCGAAGTGTTGGCCAGTACGCCGCATGAAGTCTGCGCACGAATGACCGAAATTACCGGGATGAATTTTCGTAATTTCACCCGCTCCATTATGTTGGCACAAGGAGATTTTGCCGCTTTTTTAAATGCGCTGGACACGGAGCGCATGGATATACTCGAGAAAATAATCAGTACTGATATTTACGAAGATTATAAAAAAGAGACGCTTGCCAACGCTGAAAATGCACAACTCGAACTGGATCTTTTAAAACAAAACTTAGCCGCTATCCAGTTAATGGAACCTGAAAAACAGGACGCCTGCGAACAGGATTTAAACGATTTTAAAGAACAATTATCCGAATTGCAGGAGGAACAAAACACCTTAACAGAACAGCAAGCCTTGCTAACAGAAGTAACCGCGATAACAAAGCAGATTATTGAGCAAGAAAAAAATCTGGAAAAAGCCCATGAACACGCCAAAAACACACAAGACCTGTTAGACCAAATTGACGCCTCTCAAGACGCCTTAATCTTTAAGAGCGACATCGAAACACTTAAGGATAAAAGTCACGTTATTCGACAAGGCAAAGCAAGCCTGGATGATTTTCAGAACGAACTTAGCCAATTAAAAGACCAGTTGGGTGATCAAGCGGCGCCGGACGACCTCGCGCAGCGCTCTTTTACCGAGCAGCAACCCCACCTGGAAAAAGTCAGAACCCAGGTTAACGAATATGCTTTAAACCGGCAATCAGAAACCGCACACTGGCAATCTTTGGCGGCACAGTCTACAGAAAAAAACTCGGTGCTTGCAACCGTATCAAGCTGGCTGGAAGAGCACGCACCTGATGCAACATTACTGACGGATTTTCCTGAAATAGGGCAATTAAAAAAACTTAACGCCGAGGTCGCTGACTTAAGTCGAAAGCAGTTACTTTTTACCAAACAGTCAAAAAAAGCCAACGCGTCACTCAAAAATAATACCGCGGCCTTGGCCAAAGAAAATAATAAACAGGCCGAACTAAAGCATCAAATAGAAGTGGCCGAAAAAGAGCTTGAGGCCATTGCGCTGGGCAATACCACGGATGACATGGATGCCTTAAAGCTGGAACAGCAAGAACGCGTCAAGGATTTTCAGACGCTTTACAATCTGGCGCAAAAACATCAAACACTGACCAGCGGTTCAGGCTTTTTCTCCTTTTTTAAACGTAAAGAGCAACCGGATCATGATGCCGATGTTCTAAGCCTTGACCTTGACAAGTTAAAGCTGGAAATAAACCGTGAAGAAAATATTAAAAGCGTACTCGAAGCAGCGCTTATCAATGAAGCCTTATTAAAAAAAATGGCTCCAGACAGGATTCACCTTGTCGATGGCAAACCCTGTCCATTTTGCGGTGCTTTGCAACATCCTTACGCTAAATATCCACCGACCGTCAGTAATTCCAAACAGGCGTTGATCGATCAAAAAGCCAAATTAAGGGCGTTAAAGGAAAAGTCTGTTAACACTGAACTTAAAATCAGTGAGGCACGCAAGCAAGCTGAAAAAAACAAAGCCACGCAAACGCAACTACTGCAAATTAGAGAGCAGTGGTTAAACCTGTGTAACCGCCTAAATATCGTCAGTCATGATCTTGATATCAGTAAGTTGGGCTTGATGAAAGAACTGATAAAAAAAGAAACCCTTGAATTAACAGACATTATTAATTTTGCTACAAAATATCGCAGCAAACAGACCGGCATCGAAAAATTAAAAGCGGCAATCGCCAAAAGCTTGATGACTATCGAACAATTACAATCCGGCACTCAGCAACTGGGCTCCAATAACCAAGGTGTGACTCAAGAACAACTAGACCTTGAAGCGACCTTGGCTCAGAGCCGGCAGGAAGCCAAACAACTGGCCGATAAAGTGCTTGAACAGTTGACTTTACTGGGCGAAAAAATGCCGGGTAAAGGTCAGGAAGATACCTTGTTTGATCGGCTAAATTTACGCAGGCAAGATTACCATGGCTATGCTTTTCGCCATAAAAACCTGACAGAAGAATTGGCCGCGCTGACCGAAAAACAGGCAGCCTGCCAAGCTGAAATAACCCGTTGTAATAATCAACTGGAAATTTATACGCGCCAATTACAAAAAGAAGAAATTATTGGTTTGCATTTGGCGCTAATAGAAAAACAGAAACTGATTGCTGATAAAGAACAGTTTTTGTCTCAGCAAAAAACCGACATGATCCACTTGCATAAAGCGTTAGAAGAAAAAATACCAAGCACCCGATTTGCCAGCTTGCAGGAAATTAGCCAGCTACTGGACTTAATGGAAAGCCAGCCGGAACTGGAGCGCCAGAAAGCGGAACTGGAACAGGAAATAGATGCTAAAACCCTGGAAATTGAAGCAAGTCGTGCGCAGTTAGACGCTGACTTTGCCTTGCCGGAAGCCACGTTAAATAAAACAGACATAGACGAGCAGCTCAAGCACGTTACCGAGAAGGTTGAAATAACCAGCATGGAAGTCCAGCATCTGGAAAGACTACTAAGTGACCAAACCCAACTGCGACAAAACTACGAAGCCGTGCTGTTACGATTGCAACAACAAGAAGCAATAGCCCTGCCCTATTTTACCGAAGCGGCTTTGTTGGCGGAAGAAAGCGGCATGGCTTTTCGTCGTCGGGTTCAAGGCCGTATTGCCGACCGGTTATTGTCCCAAACCAATGCCCTGCTGGAAAAAATCAGCGGGCGTTATTATTTACGAAAAGCACCCAGTGAACAGGGACTGGCGCTGGAAGTTGAAGACACTTATCAAGCCAATGTCCGGCGTTTGCCCAAGACCTTGTCCGGTGGAGAAAGTTTTGTCGTCAGTCTGGCCTTGGCGCTGGGGCTTTCTGAATTGGCCAATAACGGACGCTCTGTGGACTCATTGTTTCTCGATGAAGGCTTTGGCAATCTGGATGCAGACTCACTGTATACCGTCATCAGCACCCTGGAAAGTTTGCACACCCACGGAAAAACGGTCGGCGTTATTTCCCATGTTGAAGCCGTACAGAAACGCTTTAAAGCCCAACTTCAAGTAGTTAAAAAGCCCAACGGCATGGGCGAGTTAAGAAAGGCATCTTGATAGACAGCCGAGATGTTGCCGGTATCAGATTTTGAAAAATACTGGGTGTTCCAATCAGCAAACGCACAGGCGTGACGGGGTTTGCAACCCCGTTACTCACGTTTT
>CAIUYS010000606.1 GCA_903903365.1 uncultured Methylococcaceae bacterium | reverse complement strand
AGTAAAACGATTTATACAAAGCAGGAAAAAGTTGATAGTAAACCGATAAAAACCAATCTCAACAAAAACAAACCTGCCGGACAAGTTTGAGGTGCGCTCATTTGGGGGGCTGTTAGCCCCCCTCTTTTTTTTGTCTATTAGTTTTCTGTTTCGACTGTTCTTAAATTTTTAAGTGACTGTTTGAGGAGCTTAAAAAACTATCCAGTGTCCTTAGTTAGTCAGTGTGGATAAAAATGACCACTGAATTTCGTTCAATTCTTCCAAGCTAACCCGAAAAATAACGTTCTGTTACCTATCTCAGGGTATCCTTACGATTGCCTGCCAACTGGCGGCAAAGTAGGCTAAGCTTTGCTTATCTTCAGACCTAAGTAAGCCTGTTTGGGTAACCGTTGAGTGATGGGTGATGGTCTTTGGTTTTTTGTTGATTAGCTGATTTTCCATGTTTAATCAGGTTATCAAGATTGCGATGTGTGCTGTGGAAGCACTGCACTGAATAATAATTTGACGTTACCCAATATAGTGGGGTTGAAAGATAAGTTCTTGGTGATTAAATGCGTTTTTTAGAAAGCCGTAATAAAAACGGTTGGGCACTAAACCTGTAAAAATAAGATAGTACTCAGTCAACATTGATATGACACGTAAAATTAGAGTTACAAACCAGTAATTTTGCATATTGCATCCGTCAAAATAAGATTTACTGTGTAATAGTCCACAAAAAGCACGTAAATTTTCAAAGAGTTACCACGCTGTAGATGGCAAACCAAAGGGTAAATTACCCTATCCTGGTTTTATTCCGTCCCTGTCGCTTGAAAGCGACTGCTTTTGGCTTTCGTGGATCAATCGCTGTTTTAATAAGTAGACAGCTTGTTAATTTTTCATCAATCAAAAAAAACTATAATCAATAAAGTAATTTATCAACGTATTGGCATGGGCAGTTTCCAGATAAAAACAATCTTTGAGACGATAACGAAGGTTAATAGGCTGTTGCCATTAAACCAAGGATCTTGCTACAAATAATGGATGCCAGCTAAATTAGCGAAGCACTGAATACCTGTCGGTACCCCCTGATTGTGCTCAAATTATGGATGTCTTTTTCATAAGGTTCTTTAAAAGCTCCATAAAACCGCCTATGGGCTTTCTTTTGTAATGATTCATAATGCCGTCAATTTTGTTAAGGACTTGATCGTGCATGTGGACTTTTTGTTGCATGGTGGCTCTCCTCGTTTTAAATAACGGCGCTTATTGGGATAGGTCATCAGCAACTCACGCCTTTATGAATTCAGATTTAAGTCTAGTCTATGAGCAAAAGATTACAAGTTAACCCCAAGGTAAACAAGTAAAAAGAGCTTTTTAAACGCTGCTGAAGAAGTTTAAGCCGATCTTACAAGGATATTGTGCCGATAAGTTGACCGAACGCCTCAACCTGTTGCCAGTCAGTATAATCAATGACGGTTTTTGGATCAGTCGGGCCCTTGGTGATAAACATGATAAGCCGTATCATGGATCGATCGAAAAAATTGTATTTAGGATATTCCAGTTTACCGGCAAATACAGCTAATTCTCTGGGGCGCCAAGCTATCTGTTTGAGAAATTTACGCAGGTAAGGATTGGTAGCCGGTTGGTTTTTTTCGGGTTTTCTGGCAACAATACTCACTGAAAAAAAGGCATTGGGCTTGCTATCCAGAAGCGACTGATTACGGTTGATAAAGTCAGTGATTTTAGGGCTGTGCTTGCCATAATGAATGCTCGCACCAATAACAATCTTGTCAAATGCGTGCAAATCCAACTGCGCTTCTTCATCAATAGACAGCAGTGTTACCTGATGCCCGGACTGTTCAATGACCTGTTGTAAGCGTGCACCTATCTTTTGGGTGTGCCCCAGTGTGGATGAGTAAAGAATAAGAATTTTAGCCATTTGTTCGTCGCCAGGTTATTGCTAAGGGTAATGGTTGAAATCAGACAAGCTAAAGCCGGTTATTTATTTTTCGTTCCACGGCATAATGGGAACGGTAGAAATACTGTTGGCCGGCGCACCTTCAATCAATTTTCGACTAATGGCGACATAGACCAGCGTGTTGCGTTTAGCGTCAAACATGCGGCTGACTTTGGTTTCTTTAAAAAATAGCGAGGTGTCTTCGGTAAAGGCCGTTTCTTCTTGTGGCAATTTTCCGCTGATAATAATGGGGCCGACCTGACGACAGGCAATCGAAAATTGCGAAGGGTCTTCAGCGACGCCAAAAGTGCCGGCAATGCCACCGGTTTTGGCTTGGCTGATGTGACAGGCGACGCCTTTTACCTTGGGGTCATCAAAGGCCTGTACGCAGACTTTATGGTTTGAACCGATTAGTTTCCAGGTTGTGGTAATGCAGCCAATTTCTTCAGAGTGGGCAGAAGGTGTAAGCAACGCAAGCAATAATGAGCAGTAGGTCAGGTTTTTTTTCATAGCAATCTCAGGGTTATTTTTTTGTAAGCAGGCTTTTATTTTTAAGCCTCAATTTTGAAAGCACTTTTTGAATAAGGTTCTTGATGCTTTTTGCATTAACGATAATAAAAAACGGTATGGCACAGCCAATTAATGCACTAAGCAGCAATACAGACACAGTTAAGCGCGTCCAATCGACGGGGTAAACATCCGCTTTAACGGGTTTGCTGATACCGGGAATACTGGGTAAATCGCCATCGCCGCCATCAACTTTTAATTGCGCTTTCATGCCTTTTTCCATGTGTTGCGGCAATTCACAATGGACGAGATAGGTTTTTTTCTGGCTGGGTAAAATCAGGGAAGCTTGTAATTGGCCCTCTCCATAGAGCTCCAAATGAAACATGCCTTCGGGGTATAAGTAACCCGGCAAGCCATGAATCATCAGTTGGTGGCGTATCTGATCATCGTTAATAAACGTGATGTTGATTTTGGCACAGGGTTTAACGTTCCATTCTTGCTGGTCAAAAGCAAACATTTTTCCGGTAAATTTCAGCGCGTGTTTTTGACCGGCATGGATGGTTATATCGACATTTTCTGAAATGGCTGGACAGTCGCGGGGAAGGTTGTCGCTGTTGGCATTCATAATCATGCCTTTTTCATCCATCAACATGCCGCCGTGATTCATCGCAGAGGCCGATTCAAGAACAGCCAGCATCATTAAGCCAATCAGTAATGCTTTCATTGTTTTTGTTTCCGTTTATAAATCAGTACGCTAAAAACCAGCAGACCGATGATTAAACCAATGACCACGCCAAACAGGATAATCTGCCAATAATTGGGGGCGAGTAAGCCTGCGTCACCCAGTAACGGTGCAAAAGCGCCGACACCCCAGATCGCTGTTTTTTTGGCGTAATAGTCTTTATTAAATACCTGATCGAATAATTCATCATGATATTTTGGCATCCCTTGTTCGTCAAGATAAGGCTGATAGGCGAGGATGGCCATATTGCCGCCGGGTTCCATGCCGTCAGTGGTGGTGCCTGTCGGCACATGGTCATGAAACATCCAAAGACCGGGGCCGTAACTGTTCAAGCCATTGTTGGTGGTTTGCAGGCGCAGATCAGTCCGTTGCGCAGGGGCGATGTCAAAAACATCGCGGGTTATTTGTGTTGCAGCGGGCAGGTCAACGCCATCCACGGCGGTGATGGTGGCTTTATGCCCGTGGATATGCAGCGCGACTGAAGACCGTTGCAAGTTGGCAACATGCAATTTAATGTTTTCATTCTCATTGGCGATAATCATTCCGTCACGCAGTGTGTAAGGGAAGGAGTGACCATTAAGCATGAAGTAGTTTTCATGAGATTCAGTCATGTTATAGTCACGGCCCATGCGTTGCACTATCAGTCTGGGGTCATTGGCCGTCTGGATGATGCTTGCCAGTTTTTTATCGACTGACTGATAATGTAAATCATATTCCTGGCTATAGGATTTTTTTACTGCAACGGATGGATGACGCACTTGTCCTGCGCCGATATTAAAAGTTTGCAACCAGTTATTGGGCTGATTTTCTTCAACAATAAACATCCCTGCCAAACCCATCATAAAATGCTGTGCCGTTTGGACATGGCAATGATAAAGCATGGTGCCGGCATGTCTCGGCTGTATTTCGTAGGTATGACTTTTTCCGGGGAAAGCCGCATGTTCTTCCATACCATCATTGTCTTCACCTTTGGCGGTTAGCCAGGGATGATCAACACCATGAAGGTGAATGGTATGGGGTAAATAATGGGTGTTTTCCAGCGTGATATAAACTTTGTCGCCTTGTTCCACGCGAATCACCGGCGAGGGCGCACGTAACAAGGGATTGGCAACCAACGAATTAAAGTTTTTAAGTGCCATGCCACGGGATTTGGGCGCGTAAACCCAAAGCCCCGGTTGAATCCCCGGTGCAATAGCAAAAGTATTGATTAAAAATTCACCATCAGGACTTGCACCGTTAAGCTCAACCACCTCAAGCTTGATGTGAATAACATCCGGATCGCCGTCATTATCCAGATCATCGCTCAGGGTTATCGCATCTTGAGCCAGATTGGTCTGCATCAGTGTCGACATGGAGACATTGTTGGTGCCTTTAACCGCTGTCGCAACGTCATAAGGATTGTCCGGTTCGCAGGATGGCGCAGCGTCAATAGTCACATCTTCAATCACTTGCGCAGGCCGCCACTCAGGATGCTCATTGGAGCAAGGCTTTTCAATGCTGTTATTGTCCGAGCGGCTATAAACAGTCTCGGGGGGGACAATACCCGCTTTTTGTTGCAGTTCAGGCGCAATAAAAACAGCGAGAGTCACCAATGCCGGGATGAGTAGTATCAAAAAAATAGTGCGTTTTTGGATCATATACCGATAAGATATTTTTAAAGTTATCGCTATTGTAAAGGTCGGAGGGGTTTAAGCCTAGGTACGTTTTTAAGTAATGATAAATCCCCCTCAATCCCCCTTTTTCAAAGGGGGAGGTCAGTACTTACAAAGACGTTAAAAATGACTGCCCTAGGTCTCTTGGTAGTCTAAAAAACCAAGTCGTTAATTAACCAGATTAACGCGGTTTACGGTTGCGTCAGATGATAAAGTTTCGTCGGGTTAAGGCTAGCGCCT
>CAIUYS010000605.1 GCA_903903365.1 uncultured Methylococcaceae bacterium | reverse complement strand
GCTGTAACCAATACGTGATTTGTACTTTCAAAGGCATTGACAAATAGTATCAATAATTTTATTCTCTGTTAAATTTATCGCTTTTCTGCGAGACCAAAGATGTCGCAATTGCGCACGCCCTATTATCTTATCGATGAAACCAGGTTACTAAAAAATCTCGAGCTCATTCAACACATACGTGAAGAATCCGGCGCAAAATCTGTCTTGGCGCTCAAATGCTTTTCAACGTGGTGCGTATTCGATTTGATGCGTCAATACATGGACGGCACTACCAGCAGCTCACTGTTCGAGGCGCGACTTGGCTACGAAAAATTCGGCAAGGAGGTACATTCCTACAGCGTTGCTTATTCGGCTGATGAAATTGAAGCGGTAGCCCAATTTGCCGACAAGGTGATATTTAATTCCCTCTCTCAGCTTAAGCTGTTCCATCACGCTGTACGCAACCTGAAAGTCGGACTTCGCGTCAATCCGGGCATCAGCTATTCCCACTTTGATCTGGCAGACCCGGCACGCAGATACTCAAGGTTAGGGGTTTGTAGCGAGTCTGAGCTCCACTCAGCAGCCGACCTGATTAGCGGGTTGATGTTTCATTTCAACTGCGAAAATGACGATATCGAAAACATCGCTGCCGCCATAGACCAAATCGCCATAAAATACGCGCCTGTACTGAAAAAAATGCACTGGGTCAGTTTCGGCGGTGGCATTTATTTTACTAAAGCCGACTATCAGTTGGAAAAGTTTTGCCGGATTTTAAAGGATTTCGCAGAAAAGTTCGGTGTGCAAGTCTATCTTGAGCCGGGTGAAGCCGCCATCACTGGTAGCGCTGAATTGGTAACCACGGTGCTGGATGTTGTCCATAACGAAGTCGACATCGCTATTGTTGACGCCTCTATCGAAGCGCACATGCTGGATCACCTGATTTATAACACAAATCCTAAAATTTCATTGCCTGCCCCCGGAAATCAACCGGTTATGATTACCGGCAGAACCTGTCTGGCGGGTGATTTATTCGGCAGCTACGAACTTGAAGCGCCGTTAAAGATTGGCGACGAAGTTCGCTTTGCAGATGCAGCGGGATACACCATGGTAAAGAAAAACTGGTTCAACGGAGTTGCGATGCCTTCGATTGTAGTAAAAAGGCTGAACGGCACTGTAGAGCTGATACGTAGTTTTGACTATAGAGATTACTTGGGTAATTTATCATAAGGGGGATTTATAACATGAAAAAGAATGTAATGATTATCGGCGCTGGCGGAGTGGCACATGTTGCCGCACACAAAGCGGCGATGAACAACGATGTGCTGGGCGATATTTGCATCGCCTCACGAACACAGTCCAAGTGTAATGCAATCATTGACAGCGTCAACTGGAAAGGGCATCTTAAGAATCCGGCCGGCAGGCTGTATTCAGCCCAGCTTGATGCACTGGATATTCCGGCGACCGTAAAACTGATCAAGAAAACCAAATCGGGGATTGTGATTAACCTTGGCTCAGCCTTTATCAATATGTCGGTGTTGGAAGCCTGCATTGAGACCGGCGCGGCGTATATCGACACCGCCATTCACGAAGATCCGGACAAGGTTTGTGAAGAGCCGCCCTGGTATGCCAATTACGAGTGGAAGCGCAAAGAGCGCTGCGCTGAAAAGGGGATAACCGCAATACTCGGTGCCGGTTTTGATCCGGGCGTGGTCAACGCTTACTGCGCCCTTGCGGTGAAGCGTTACTTTGATAAAATCGATACGATAGATATATTGGATGTCAACGCAGGCAGTCACGGCCGGTATTTTTCGACCAATTTTGATCCGGAAATCAATTTTCGTGAATTCGTAAAGGTTTGGACCTGGATCGACCGGCAGTGGCAGGAGTTTCCTACCCATTCAGTAAAGCGGGAATATGATTTTCCAATAGTCGGAAAGCAACCCATCTATCTGAACGGTCATGACGAACTGCACTCCCTGTCAAAAAACATTGATGCAGAAAGTATCCGCTTCTGGATGGGCTTTGGTGACCACTACATCAACGTATTCACCGTACTCCGCACTCTTGGTTTTCTCTCACATCTGCCCGTGACGCTAACCACCGGTCAAGAGGTAGTGCCGCTTAAGCTGGTCAAGGCACTATTGCCTGATCCAATGACGCTTGCTCCCGGTTATACAGGAAATACCTGCATCGGTACTTTCGTCAAGGGTTGGATGGAAGGAAAAAAGCGTGAGATATTAATCTATCAGGTCTCGGATCACAAGCACTGTTTCGAAGAAGTTGAGTCACAGGGAATCAGCTACACCGCAGGCGTCCCACCGATTGCAGCGGCCATGCTGATTGCCCGTGGGGACTGGGATGTGAAGAAGATGGTCAATGTCGAAGAGCTTGATCCGGAACCGTTCATCAAAATTCTTGACCAAATCGGCCTGCCTACCGAAATAAAGGAAATCAAGCCTGACAGCAAGAATTCCTTCGACGGAACCGTAAAGTCTCTTGAAAAAGAACTGGCAAAGTCGACGGCTACGGTTACGGTTTCCGCAGCGAATCCCATGATTGCCCTATCTCCAGGGAAACCTGCCAAGGTAAAGCCGTTGAAAGATAAAGCGCAATCAGAAAAAGAGAAAAAATCACGCAAGAAAAAAGAGAAGTAAGGGTATAGAATCCTGAATTAATTAATTAATTACGTAGGGCG
>CAIUYS010000604.1 GCA_903903365.1 uncultured Methylococcaceae bacterium | reverse complement strand
GCTTCGACAAAGGCATTGATACTCGCCACGGGTTTGGAATATTCCAACTCCAGCGCGACACTTTTCCTTTGCAGCAGTATTTCTATATCAGCCAGCAGCCGGGTTTCACCGTCAATCAGATGCAGTAATTTTGAAAACTCAATAGGCGCGGCCGTGCCATAGCGCTCAAGCCAGCGGACCGATAACAACGGACGCAGCACATAAAAATATTTCTTGATGGGTACTAAGTCGGCACGTAAATAACCCCGATAATTGGTTTTTGCCATATTGAAGTAATGGTAAATCCCGCTTTCGCACGCATACACTAAAGGCAATAACTGTCTGGCACTTTCAGCAAACGCACCGACCTCAGTGTATTTGAACGGAGATTGCAGCCACTCAACAAAAGTCGGGTTCGATTTCTTAAACAGACGCAGCGCCTTTCTTATATCCCAGCCATTAAGATCAATATCATCCGTGATGGCGTATTCAATAACATCACGTCGTTCTTCGAGATCAATCGCAAGATACCAATCCGCTGGACGGGCATAAATAAACCGCACATCAAAATCGCTATTGGCAGAAGCAAAGCCCCACGCGCGGCTGCCTGATTCAATTGCCAGCAAAATGCGCACGCCTTCTTCGCGCTCGGTTTTAGCCAGGCGATGCATAATTTCAGTGTGAATGTCAGTAGGAATCATAAAGTAAGAGTAAAGAAATATGCGTAAAACAGCCATTAGACAGCTTATTTCCACTTTTGGCAAAGAGAGGGTAGGGGCAATGCTGTTAAGTTAAGCATACAACTTCAGTTTTTTAACAATCTGCGCTTAACTTAACGGCATTAGGTTGGGGGGTATTTTTTGCGAATTGCCAGACTAAACATTAAACCCTCCCGATTAAATGTTTAATTTTACTTTTTAAACATTTAATCCACCCGATTAAACATTTAATTTTGCCTGTTAAACATTGAATCCACCCGATTAAACATTTAATTTTGCCTTTTAAACATTGAATCCGCCCGATTAAACATTTAATTTTGCCTGTTAAACATTGAATCCGCCCGATTAAACATTTAATTTTGCCTGTTAAACATTGAATCCGCCCGATTAAACATTTAATTTTGCCTGTTAAACATTGAATCCGTCCGATTAAACATTTAATTTTGCCTGTTAAACATTAAATCCCTCCGATTAAATATTTAATTTTGCCTGTTAAACATTAAATCCTTCCGATTAAATATTCAATTTTTTTTTAAGCATTAAATCCTTCCTGGCCCGCACGTACCATAGAACCCATACGCAGAGCGAAGACTATCAAATCTACCCGTTGTACCGTTCTTTGGTATGATACCGGAAATTAACAAAATTTAATCAAGCCGCTGTACTCATTTTGGAAAAATTGGCATGAGCTTTAATGAAAACTCAAGAGTAAAACTGCCCGCCCTATTGCATTTATGCAGATTAGGTTATCGTTATCTATCCCTGACCAACACACAGCGCGATGAAAGCACCAATATTTTTACCGATATTTTTGCAGAAAGCCTTCTGAGCATAAATCCTGACGCCGATGCCGATGCGGTTAAAAAAGCCTTTGAAAATGTATCATTGGTTTTGGATAACGAAGATTTGGGTGCTGCCTTTTACCACTTGCTTACCGCTACCTCCGGCATTAAGCTGATTGATTTTAAAGACTTCAGTAATAACGTCTTTCATGTGGTTACTGAGCTGACCTACAAAAATGGCGATGAGGAATTTCGCCCCGACATAACGCTATTGATTAACGGCATGCCTTTGGCGTTTATCGAGGTTAAAAAGCCCAATAATCACGAAGGGATACTGGCAGAAAGGGACAGAATCAATGTTCGCTTTAAAAACAAAAAGTTTCGCAAGTTTATCAATATCTCACAAATCCTGGTCTTTTCTAACAATATGGAATATGACCTGGAATCCATTGAGCCCATTCAGGGCGCTTTTTATGCTTCAACGTCTTATTCCAACGCCAACTTTAATTGTTTCAGGGAAGAAGAGGAGTTGGATTTACTGACCTTATTAGCGCCGGAAGATAATGAGTTGGAGAATGACGTTTTAAAAGACACCAATCTTGCCGCCATCAAAAATACACCCGAATTTAAGACCAATAAAAATCCCAATTCACCGACCAACCGGCTGTTAACGTCATTATTTTGCAGCGACAGACTGGCCCTGCTTTTAAAATATGGGCTGGCTTATGTGCAAGAACCTAAAGGCCTTGAAAAGCATATCATGCGTTATCCGCAATTATTTGCCACCCAAGCCATCGAGCGCACGATTGATAGTGGTATAAAAAAAGGCATTATTTGGCATACACAAGGCTCCGGTAAAACCGCTTTGTCGTTTTACAATGTGCATTATTTAACGGATTATTTTCAACAAAAAGCCGTCGTACCCCAATTTTATTTTATTGTGGATCGTATTGATTTAATGGATCAAGCCAAACGCGAATTTTCCAGTCGCGGCTTAATCGTGCATGGCATTAATTCTAAAGAAGAGCTGGTTAACAATTTCAGGTTAAAACAAGCCATACACAACTTGTCCGGCAAACGGGAAATTACCGTTGTCAATATACAAAAGTTTAAAGACGATAGCGATGTGCTCAAAGTCAATGATTATGACATCAGTAGCCAACGGATTTACTTTTTGGACGAAGT
>CAIUYS010000603.1 GCA_903903365.1 uncultured Methylococcaceae bacterium | reverse complement strand
GGCTGTAGTAAAAGTCATGATTTAAAACTCAAAAGGAGAAAAAGACGAAAGTTTAGGATAAAAGCCGAAGCAACAAATTCAAGAGCAAAATTATTTGAGCCTTTAATCTATATTTAAAAATATCTCGCTATCAAACCTTTATCAGAAGCAATTGTAGGCAACGGTATTTTTACTTCATAGCCACCACCGGAGGCTTCTTCCATCGCTTGTCCATACATACCTTCCATTCGCTCAACGACAATATCCCGGTTACCTTCGGGCAAGATCAATTCCAGTTTATCTCCAACCGAAAACTTGTTTTTAACATCAATGGTTGCCAGACCGGTATCCTGATCATAGTTCCTGATCTCGCCGCAAAACTGCTGCTGATGGCTCTTGGAATAGCCGCTAATATAGTTTTGTTGTTCATGGGTATGATGACGCTGATAAAAACCATCGGTATAACCGCGATTGGCCAAATTTTCCAAAACACCAATCAGTTCAGGCTGAAAGGCTCGACCAGCCAAGGCATCATCAATCGCTTGCCGATAGGTTTGCGCGGTGCGAGCAACATAATAATGTGACTTGGTACGACCCTCGATTTTAAGACTGTCCACGCCGATTTCGACCAAGCGATGCACATGCTCAATCGCTCTCAAGTCCTTTGAGTTCATGATGTAAGTCCCGTTTTCATCCTCCATCACCGGCAGCAACTCACCTTTGCGACCTTCTTCTTCGAGAAAATATACCTTATCCGCCAATGGATGCCGTTCGGCACCACCACAGCTGGCATTACTGATGTCAGACATGGATAATGCCCCTGCATCCTGAACATAATCGCCCTCGGCATTTTCATGGGCCGGCAAGGTATCATATTTCCAGCGACATGAATTGGTGCACGTTCCCTGATTAGGGTCACGGTGATTAAAATAACCGGATAACAAACAACGCCCGGAATAAGCGATGCATAAAGCGCCATGGACAAACACTTCAAGCTCGGTATCCGGACAACGCTGGCGAATTTCTTCAATTTCATCCAGCGACAGTTCTCGCGATAAAATAACCCGCTCAACGCCCATACTTTTCCAGAAATTCACCGTCGCATAGTTGACGGTATTGGCCTGCACCGATAAATGAATCGGCATATCCGGCCAGGCTTCCCGTGTCATCATAATCAATCCGGGATCAGCCATAATCAAGGCATCTGGCTGCATCCCGATAATCGGCGTAAGATCCTTAAGGAAAGTTTTAACCTTCGTATTATGCGGAATGACATTGGTGGCCAGAAAAAATTTTTTGTTTAGTTGATGCGCTTCCGCAATGCCTTTGGCCAGATTGTCTTCCAGAAAATCATTGTTACGAACTCGCAAACTATAACGAGGGAGTCCAGCGTAAACGGCATCAGCACCATAGGCAAAAGCATAGCGCATATTTTTAAGGGTACCGGCAGGAGAAAGTAGTTCGACTTGTTTCATGTTCTGATGTCTAAATGATCGGTGTGCGTTATTCTATCGCAACAGGGCAATACAAGCCAAAAATGAGGGGCAATCTATGTGGATAATAGTGTTTATAGTCGCCGTGCTGTTTGTTTTGGGCAGCGCATTAATGCTTTTACGCTCAGCGAAAATCCCGAGAATTCCGGATAATCTAAAAGCGCAGCCTTATGAGGATGACGATGAATAAGTCAATCGCTATATCTTGATCCAATAGCTGCAAGACAGTTATG
>CAIUYS010000602.1 GCA_903903365.1 uncultured Methylococcaceae bacterium | reverse complement strand
TGGCAACGCTTCTGGCGGTTAAATTGCCGGCAATATTATTGGTGGATATACCGGGAAAGCTATTCAGAGGTTGGCCTGTTTGGATTTATAAGAAACTTAATGCGCTGGGTTTCTTGGCTGAAGAAGACATGGCCGCGAAAATCGCCAAGATTACCCCTAAAGGTGATTACCAGCGCATTTAGATTTTTTGTTGCACCTGCTTGCTAAGGCATCCGGCACATCCATGCATCAATAGGGTATTGGATTTCGGGTTTGCCCAAAGTAATAAGGTGATTTGTAAATAGACAACCACAATCGTTTTGAAGACGGTGGCTATAAACTGTATTGAGGAGAAGATTAATGGCAAAAGTAGCATTTACTCCTGCATTGAAGACAGAGTATGAAAGATTATTTAATTCATGCATTATTTCGCCCAAGAATCTGTCCATCATTGAAAAAATTGACGCACAGTTACTTAGCAATACGGCACGTTATCAAAGTGTGGGCGACCCATTAGGTATTCCGTGGTTTTTTATCGCGGTGATTCATAACATGGAAGCCAGCCAGAATTTTAAGGCACAATTGCACAATGGCGATCCTTTGACTGCCCGTACTGTTCAAGTGCCTGCCGGACGACCCAAAAAAGGTAAGCCGCCCTTCACTTGGGAAGAAAGTGCAACAGATGCTCTGGCAATGCGGGGACTGGGGGCCAAAACCGATTGGAGTCTGTCCGGTCTTTTGTATCAACTTGAAGGATACAACGGGTGGGGTTACAGACTTCATCACACGCATGTACTGACTCCGTATTTATGGTCTTTTTCCAATCATTACACCAGCGGTAAATATGTTGCAGATGGTAGATGGTCTGATACGGCTACTTCCAAACAATGCGGAGCGGCCGTGTTGTTAAGGCGTTTGGCGGAATTGCATCAAATTGAATTTCCCGATCAGCCGAAGCCAACTGCTGACAGTTCACCTCTGGTTGTTAGTTATGCAACAACTAAATCCAGTGACCCAACTGTTTTTAAACAAGCCGAAGACATGCAGCGTTGGCTTAACAGCTTTCCAGGCATTTTTGTCAAAATTGATGGCGTTCCAGGCGAGAAAACGTCAACTGCTTTCAAACAGGTCGCCGGCTCTTTTTTGCCGGGTGATCCCATAAGTTGAAATAGAAAGGTGGATTATTCGACAGGAAATATTTTTTTAAAATAAAAGAGTGCAGTATATCGTGAAGCCGTCTTAATTTTACAAGCTACTTGTCCTCTGATTTTTCATTAAGTGAGGTATTGGTAAATGACTCATAATTTTTTAAAATCCATTGAAGCTATTTTTTCTTCACCGATTAGCAGTTCAAACGGAAAGCGGGATTTACTGGACAAGCTTGGAGAAGTCACTCATGCGGATTTACTTTTTTTAAATGAAATTGATCGGGAAGAAATACTGAATCAGGTCGGCGTTTCCCTAGAATCTTTTGACCAATGTTTCCATGTTGAATCACTCAGTAATCTTTGGTCGATCGAGCTGTTGATTATTAACAAGCTAAAACGCGCCGATTTAGTAACAAGATTATGGGCTGTGCGGCAAAAATTTCGCACACAAGTCGGTGAAGATGTTTATCGCACTTATTTTGCCAGCCTTGCTGACGACTTAACTGAAGAAAAAATCAAGGCACTGATAGCCAAAGAATTTAGGGAGCCAGTACCTAAGGTGGAAGCGGATCAGAAAAGCAAGCAATCACCTGTTGATTGTATAAAGCTGGAAGAAGCTATTCGCGGTGACATCATTAGTCTTACACGACAAACCCAACGACTGGGTTATTACAAGTTACTCCGGCTAGAAAGCATTTATAAGGTTAAGGGAAATATTTTGGGTGTGTTGTTTTCTGTTTTAGTGCTTATGGCTGTAGCGCTGCTTATTTTGTATCAAACTGATTTTTCTGAAGAAGATTTAAAACCGCAACATTTTACACTGGTAATACTCACTATTTTTTCAGGCATGATTGGCTCATGTATGAGCTTGCTGCAAAGATCCGAAAAGGCTAGCGGCGCACCATCAAGCTTTACCGATAGCGTACTTGATGCGATGGATATTAAGTTAAGCATGTCGCTTTGGTATATTTTGTCGTTAGTTTTTAGCGGCGCAATTTTTGCGATTATTATGTATTTATTGGCAGTATCTGGTATTTTTTCATTATTAGGAATGTTGGGCGACTTGCTACCCACGCTGGTATTGCATAGTGATTCCGGTGTTTGTGGTCAATCTATAGGCGTTCGAGCATTATTTTGCTGTGTAGAATTTGAACAAAAAAACGCGATGATGCTGGTATGGGCATTTATGGCGGGATTTGCAGAACGCTTGGTTCCGGATACTTTAGATTCATTAATGGAGAAAGCAAAAAAAGCCAAGATGTAATTTTCAATTATTTAGATTTTTAAGGTACTTGACAATAAATCCTGATGGCCATGAAAAACAAACATTTTTACCGACGCTACCCGGCTTTTAATGTCCGACAATCATAACTTTTAAGGGGTTACCCTCATGGAATACGTTTTTGTTAGTTTTAAAGAAGACCGGACCGTATTGGCTGACGGTAAAAAACTGGGCCAAACCAACCAAACGTTACTTATAGTAAAAGGGCATCACAGTTTTACACTGGATGGTTTAAAAAATTACCGTCCAGAAAAAGTGGATGCCGTTATTCAAGAAACGACTGCACTTAGTCCTTATAAAATTGAATTTAATTAGGAGGACTTGTTATGCGTATCTTGTACCTATTATTAACCGGACTGTTATTAGAATTACAGGGCTGTGCCAGTTATCCGCACAACCCTAAACTGGATCACTACAATCTTGATAAAGGTTATCGCTATGACAAGCTCAATGATCAAAAAAATAGTGAAAGCCTGTTTGTCATTCTGACTTTTTCGGGCGGTGGTACACGTGCTGCGGCTTTATCTTATGGCGTTTTGGAAAAGCTGCGCAATACACCGATTGTCTGGGAAGGCAAGCACAGTAATTTGCTAAGCGAGGTCGATGTTATTTCTTCGGTGTCTGGCGGTAGCTTTACTGCCGGGTATTATGCCGCTTTTGGGGAGGCTATTTTTAAGGACAAAAACAATTCCGGATTTCTGCGGGATTTTCTTTATCGTGATATTGAAGGCGATTTATTCTCGCAATTTTTCTATCCCTCCAATTGGTTTCGGCTAGCTTCACCTTGGTACAGTCGTATCGATATGGCGACCGATTTCTACGATGAGGAAATATTTAAGGGTGTTAAATACGCTGAATTAATTAATCGTAAAACCAAGCCGTATTTGATGGTCAACGCCACTGACATGAGTTTGGGTTCACGTTTTACTTTTGAACAAGCTCAATTTGACCCGATGTGTGCGGATCTTGGTGGTGTTGCTTTGGCGCGTGCCGTTGCTGCTTCATCTGATTTTCCGGTAGCCTTTCCACCCATGACCTTAGATAATCACGCCGGTTCTTGCAGCTACAATCCACAACAACCCGGCTGGATTGCCCAAGCAGAAAAAGACTTGCTCATCAACCCCAGTCGTTATAAAAATGCCCTGTTATTTAAAACTTATCAGGACAGCCAGCAGCGACCCTTTATACATCTTTTGGACGGTGGTATTGCTGATAATCTCGGCTTACGCGGCCCCTTGCAAGCCTTGGTTTCTAATGATACAGAGTTAAATCTTCCTGTAAAAATGAGTACCGGTGTCATTAAAAAACTCCTGATAATCACGGTCGACGCGAAGAATCAACCCGATTTAAATTACGATGCCACGGCGATTCCGCCCAGTGTTTTAAATGTGTTGAAAGTAGTTGCCAATGTACCGATGGATAATTTTTCTTTCGAAACGACAGAAACCTTGCGTAAGTCATTTACTGAGTTGGAAAAAGACAAAAACACCTATTTGGCCTGCCAAAGCCAATTACAACTGCATTGTCCGGATGCCGTCTTAAGTACCCCAGCCCCCAAAATCCCACAGCTCGATTTTGTTTACATCGGTTTTGATCTTTTATCCAACCCTGCGGAACGCAACCAGTTTTTCAATATGGCGACCTCATTTTCTTTATCTGCATCACAGATTAATGATTTGCGGAATGTTGCCAAGCGTTTGCTGGATGAATCGGTGACGTTTAAGAAATTTGTAAAGACGGTGCAGTGAAACGCATCTTTAAAAACCTTCCTAACCCTCTCTTTTTCAAAGAGGGGGCTGAATAATCAGGCATTTTTATTGCCCCTGTAGTTAATCCATAGAGAAAACTCATGATTAATTTAAGTACTGAACCCAACAGCACCCAATTCTCCCTAAAAAACGCTTATGCCTTGGCACTGGCGTCAAAATTGGCCTACCAATCGGAGGATCAAATCAGAACCAAACTCCTTGAACAAGGATTTAACACCGAATTTATTAACGAGGCCAGTACCGATACCCAGCTTTTTATTGCTCATAGTGGCAGTGCCATCGTCATCGCTTTTCGCGGTACTGAAAAATTTAAAGACTGGCTTACCAATGCCGGTATTGATTTTAAGGATACCTCGCATGGTCTCGTTCATAAAGGCTTCGACCGGGCTTTGGGCTCCGTTTGGATGCAAATCACTTCAATACTGGGGGATATTCAAAAATACGGCCAACCTTTATGGATTACCGGTCATAGCTTGGGAGGGGCGCTTGCGGTACTTGCGGCTGCTCGTCTGGCGTTGGATATTGATAAAAGTATCTATAGATCGATTAACGGGTTATATACATTCGGGCAGCCGAGGGTTGGAAACCGTGTCTTTGTAAAAGCCTTGGATGAAGAGATTAAACCCCGGTATTTCCGTTTTGTTAACGATAACGACATTGTGCCGCGCGTACCGGATCGGCTCAATCAATATCAAGAAGGCGGTAGTATTCGTTTCTTCGATGCGTTAGGGAATTTGCACGAAGACGTTGGTTTTTGGTTTAACTTTTTGGAAAGAATCAAAGG
>CAIUYS010000601.1 GCA_903903365.1 uncultured Methylococcaceae bacterium | reverse complement strand
CTTTTATAACAACAGGAATTTTATTGGCCATGAGCCTATAATTTGCCTTTGCAGCTGATTTTATTTAAAACGAAAAATCCAACTTTTACCCGATAGGATAACCGGCGTTTTTTTTACAGGATTTGATTTGCATGTTATAAAAGTTAAGGTACGCTAAGTCTATAAAGTTCTATTAAAGGCAGATTTTACTTAAAACAAAAAATAATAAAATTAAAGTAGTCGTGTTATTTCTGCAGGGAGCTTTTATAAAAACAATAATTAGGTTGAGTAATCATTTCAACTGGGAGGGGTATTGCAGTGCAAATTAAATTTTCGTTTGATTCATCCAAGCCAATTGCTGGTGAGGCAAACATTGAAATCAACAGATCGATTAACGATGTATTTTATTATATTGGTGAGCATTTTTATGATAACTACCCTAAATGGGCACTAGAAGTTGTTGAATTTGAACCACTTGACGGCAACCATGTTTTTGTCGGTGCCAAAGCAAAGCAAATTCGTGAAGACAACGGTACAAAAGTTGAATCGATTTTTGAAATCACCCATTATCAACCCTCTATGACGCTTATCTTCAAAGGCATCACCGAGCCCTATATTCACAGTTATTTTTTGGAAAGTAGTGAGCATAAATCCACTCGCTTGACCTTTCGTTTCGAATTGCCGGAAATTGACGTTTTTATGCGTCCCTTTCAAAAATTGATTCGATCTGCCATTGAGGATGGCGCAGAAAATACGGTTGAAAATATTAAAAATTTACTAACAGCGGTTCCGAGCTAATAGCCGGTCGCTTCGAAATTATTATACGAATTGGAATTAAAATATGCCTTTTATTGTTGAAAAAGATAGCGGTCTTATTCCGCAAATACTTTCCGCTATTTTAGATGAATGTGTTAATGGTGTTACTTTGGCGGATCCTGATTTGGAAGGCTCCCCCATCGTTTATGCAAACAAGGCCTTTGAGCGATTGACGGGCTACAACCAGGAAGAAACCGTTGG
The DNA here is from genome assembly GCA_903903365.1 of uncultured Methylococcaceae bacterium. Taxonomy (GTDB): domain Bacteria; phylum Pseudomonadota; class Gammaproteobacteria; order Methylococcales; family Methylomonadaceae; genus Methylobacter_C. The sequence goes on along the minus strand of CAIUYS010000601.1, from coordinate 2,287 downwards.
TTACAATTGCCGCTTTCTTCAGGGTGAAGATAGAGACCAGGAAGCACGCTATCAAATTGCTGAAGCCATGAAAAATCACGAAGGCGTTGAAGTCACCTTGCGTAATTATAAAAAAGACGGCACCTTGTTTCATAATCGTTTAAAAATTACGCCGCTATTCGATAAAAAACATCGAGTCATTTATTATTTGGGCGTGCAATACGATATAACGAACCAGGTTAATGCCAGTAATGAAATTAAAGAGTTGAACGATTTATTAAACGCCAGCCAGAATAAGTAATTAATGTTTAATAAAACAATGCAAACCATTAAGGCCGATTTATGAATGCAACTGATAATGCCAGCCCTGACGGTGGTATGTTTTTTAATGAAGCATTATTTGGTCTAGCCATAGCTGCTTTTATTTTATTGATCATTATTGAGAAACGTCATCCTTTTCGTGAATTTTCTCAAAAGACTTTTAAGGAATCGTTTGTTACCAATACCACTGCATTTTTGGTCAACAACGTCATTCTAACCGTATTAAGAGCCTCATCATTATTTATTGTCGCACAACAATTTGCCTCTTATGGCTTATTAAGCGGCTTGGATAATGGCCCGCTTAAATGGTTGTTGGCATTTGCTTTTTTTGATTTGGCCATTTATCTATGGCACGTTGCCAGCCATAAATACGAGTATCTGTGGCGATTTCATAAAGTGCATCATAGTGATAAAGGCTTTCATGTTTCTACCGGCTTTCGCTTTCATGTTTTTGATTTGTTACTGGAAATTATTTACAAATGTGTATTTGTAGTAGTAATTGGCGTGAATGCCTATTTGGTACTTTCTATTGAGATTGTCGAATTATTTTTTGTGTTGTTTCATCATGCCAATATTCGCGTTAAAAATGAAGAGACTATTTCACAAGTATTTATTACGCCATCATTACATAGAACACATCATTCAACCTTGCGTAAAGAGCACGATAGTAACTACGGGATTGTATTTTCAGTTTGGGATCGGCTGTTTGGAACGCGACAAGTAGCTGTTCCTGAGCATATTGGCCTTGATTTAATTGAAGCTGAAAATTTTATACAGCTTTTTTCACTGGCATTTATTACTGAACTTAAATTCAAAAAATTATTGAGCCGGATACCTAAAGGAAGAAAATAAGTAACTACTACTCAGCCGCTAAATAATAGAACACAGATGGCACGGATTTGACAAATAGACACGGATAAGAGACGTTTTTTAATCTCATGAAAACAGCACTTATAATCACTTAAGGTATTTTTTCGAGTGCCAATAAAATACGTGTCACCAGTGTTCGATTATCGCAGCCAATATCTAGTGAGTAGTGATAAAAACAATAGCTAAGCTGTCGCGATTTGCCAGCTTCATAGACAGACTGATTGACCGTTAAATAACTTCAGCGATGATAATAAAAACAAAAAAAGACATCCCATCCATTGAAATTACTGATCAGTTGGTTTTTAAAAACCGGCGTAAGATCATTAAAGGGATGTTGGCGACTATGATTGCCGGTACAGGTATTTATCCAACATTAGCCAACAGCAAATCGGTGTGGGGAGACTTGCCCAAAGGCAATTTTCCAACTGATTCTTTAACCCTTACGCCTGCTGAACTAATCAAAAACTACACGAACTATTATGAGTTCTCGTTTAATAAAGAAGATTCAACAAGCCTGGCGCAAAATCTGATTACAGACCCTTGGTCTGTAGAGATCAGCGGTGAAGTGGAAAAGCCGGGTACTTATTATTTGGAAGATATTTTGCGTCAGCAGTTGCTCCAAGAGTATATCTATCGTCTTCGCTGTGTCGAAGCGTGGTCAATGGTTGTACCTTGGGTTGGTTTTTCGCTGGGTAGTTTATTAAAAATAGTTAAGCCTTTGTCAACGGCCCATTTTGTAAAATTTACTGCCGTTTATCAGCCCAAAGCAATGCCCAATCAACTGAGCAACACCATGCTGGAATGGCCCTATATCGAAGGCTTACGCATTGACGAAGCCATGCATCCGCTGACCATATTGGCGGTTGGTATGTACGGCGATACGCTGCCAAAGCAAAATGGTGCGCCCTTGCGTTTGGTTGTGCCTTGGAAATACGGCTTTAAAAGCATTAAAGCGATTGTAAAAATTGAATTATTAAAAAGGCCGCCCGTTACAACATGGAATAAATTTGCACCTAATGACTATGGTTTTTACGGCAATGTAAATCCGACGGTTGCCCACCCACGTTGGAGCCAAAACACTGAGCGCCAATTAGGCGGCAGTTTTTTTACGCCACGT
>CAIUYS010000600.1 GCA_903903365.1 uncultured Methylococcaceae bacterium | reverse complement strand
GTCATTATGAAATTATCAACACGTCCTGAAAACAGGGTAGGTGATGATGCGGTCTGGGACAAAGCCGAGAATGCACTGGAATTAGCGCTTAATAACAAAGGCTTAAAATGGGATTTACAGCCGGGTGAGGGTGCTTTTTATGGCCCCAAAATTGAGTTTTCGCTAAAAGATTGTATTGGTCGTGTCTGGCAATGCGGCACCATTCAAGTCGATTTTTCCATGCCGGGGCGGTTGGGTGCAACCTATATTGCCGAAGACGGTTCAAAACAAGTCCCTGTTATGCTCCATAGAGCCATACTCGGTTCACTGGAACGGTTTATCGGAATTTTAATCGAGCAGTACGCCGGAACCTTCCCTGTTTGGCTGGCTCCTGTCCAAGTTGTCGTGCTGGATATTGCTGAACGTCATGCTGAATATGCGTCTCAAATTATGAGATATTTAGAGCAAGAAGGCGTTAGAGTAAAAATAGACTTGAGAAATGAGAAGATCGGGTTTAAAATCCGTGAGCATTCAATGCAACGAGTGCCGTATCTTGTAATTATTGGTGATAAAGAACTACAAGATAAAAATATTACGGTACGTACGCAAAAAGGTGAAGATTTAGGTAGTCTGTCAATCAGTGAATTTGCCGAACGGTTAAAGCAAGAGATTGCGGACAGAAAACAATAGTATTTTTGGAGGATTAGGGTATCGCTGCTAAAAAAGATGAAACGCGCCTGAACGACGCAATCACTGCAAGACGGGTGAGGGTGACAGGTGCTGAGGGTGAAGCATTAGGTATTATCTCGCTGGATGAGGCCAAACAGATTGCTTATGCGGCAGACTTGGATTTAGTAGAAATATCGCCAAACGCGGATCCACCCGTTTGCAAGATAATGAACTACGGCAAATACCAGTTTGAGCTTAATAAAAAACTGCAAATTGCCAAAAAGAAACAAAAGCAAATCCAGGTCAAAGAAATTAAATTCAGACCCGGTACCGACGAAGGTGATTACCAGGTTAAATTAAGAAGTTTGGTTAAATTTCTTAATGACGGTGATAAAACCAAAGTGACAGTACGTTACCGTGGGCGTGAAATGGCGCATCGGGAAATCGGTATGGACTTGTTAAAACGTATTGAAAAAGATTTGGAAGAAATAGCCATCGTTGAACAGTTTCCGAAAATGGAAGGTCGTCAAATGATTATGGTTATGTCGCCCAAAAAGAAAAAATAAACAGCCTTAACAGGCTTTATTGCTAGTACCTTGTATCTATTTAAACGATAAGTTCTCAATCGATACCGTATTAGTAATGACAAAAATGGGTGAGACGTTGCCTTGCAACGTTTCACACGCTGGTAGCACAGGATAAGCTGCTTAAAGGCATCTTTTATGATGCCGGTAATTCTTCAGGGCCATGCATTTTGCCTTGCTGGGTTATATCTCAGGGACTTTTATTTTATATTATTGGAGCAAACAAATGCCAAAGATAAAAACTAACCGTGGTGCTGCCAAGCGTTTTAGACGCACAGGCAACGGCGGTTTTAAGTGTGGACAGTCACATCGTCGTCATATTTTGACGAAAAAATCGACTAAAAGAAAAAGACAGTTACGCTCACCCGCAACTATTCATCCATCAGATGTGCGCATGGCTGCACGTATGATGCCTTACAGTTAATAGAGGAGAATAGGAATGCCTAGAGTTAAACGCGGCGTAACAGCCAGAGCAAGACACAAGAAAGTTTTAAAGCAAGCGAAAGGTTACTACGGTGCCCGTAGCCGGGTTTATCGTGTTGCCAAACAAGCGGTAATCAAAGCGGGTCAATATGCGTACCGCGATCGCAAACAAAGAAAACGTCAATTCCGCGCCTTGTGGATCGTCCGTATTAATGCTGCTGCACGCATGTACGGAATATCTTACAGTCGCTTGATCAATGGCTTGACAAAAGCCAACGTTGGTATAGATCGTAAGATTCTAGCTGACCTCGCAGTACGTGACATTGAATCATTTGGCAAAATAGCAGAAATTGCCAAAGCCAATCAAAGTCAGCCTTAAGAAAGACGCAGTCTGTCTTTACTGAGGCATCTCATGATACTACCTGTTTCTTGTTAAGAGACGGGTAGTTCAGGATTTTTATCCTGAAACCCCAATAAAAAATTTTCTCACCTATAAAGCGAGCAGTGCAGTGTCGGTTATCCTTGAAGAGATTCTCGCGCAGGCATTACAAGAGCTTGCGGCAGTACATGACCTTAACGAACTTGATAAAGTTCGTGTTCAATACCTTGGCAAAAAGGGCTTGTTTACCCTCCAAATGAAAGAACTTGGCAGTCTTGATCCCGATCAACGGCGATCTGCCGGCCAAATAATCAATCAAGCCAAAGATCAATTTCAGCAACAACTGGAAGCCTGCAAAGCACAGTTGGAAGATATCGCATTATCTCAAAGATTAGCCAGTGAACGTATTGACGTTAGCTTGCCGGGACGTGGTCAATCAGTGGCAGGATTACATCCAGTCACCACCACTCTGCGCCGCATTTCCAAAATATTTGCCAGTGTCGGCTTCAAAGTAGTAGAAGGGCCTGAAATCGAAGATGATTATCATAACTTTGAAGCGCTCAATATTCCAGAATCCCACCCGGCAAGGGCAATGCATGATACCTTTTATTTTGACGCGCATACCGTCTTAAGAACGCATACCTCCCCCGTTCAAATTAGAACGATGGAATCTGAAAAGCCGCCATTAAAAGTTATTGCACCGGGTCGTGTTTACCGTTGTGATTCGGATATTACGCATACCCCCATGTTTCATCAAGTCGAAGGCTTTCTGGTCGATACCGATGTTAGTTTTGCTGACTTAAAAGGTGTGGTTTACGAATTTCTGCGTGCATTTTTTGAAAAAGACATTCAGGTACGTTTTAGACCCTCATACTTTCCCTTTACCGAACCTTCCGCAGAAGTTGATATTGAATGCGTTATGTGTGACGGCAAAGGCTGTCGTGTCTGTAGTCAGACCGGATGGCTGGAAGTTATGGGCTGCGGGATGATTCATCCCGAAGTTTTTAAAGCGGTTAATATCGACAGTGAGCACTACAGTGGTTTTGCTTTTGGTATGGGCGTAGAGCGCCTTGCAATGTTGCGATATGGTATTAATGATTTACGGTTGTTTTTTGAAAATGATCTTAAATTTTTAGAGCAATTTAATTAAGTTGTCGTTACACAGGAAAATTTGAATCATGCAAATTAGTGAAGCCTGGTTAAGATCGTATGTCAACCCGGAAATAAGTACAGAAATACTGGTTGAACAATTAACGATGGCAGGTCTGGAAATCGATTCTGTAAACCCTGCGGCTGCAAAATTTAGCGGCGTTGTTGTGGGTCAAGTTATATCCATGCACCAACATCCCGATGCTGATCGTCTGCGCGTTTGTCTGGTCGCTGTCGGTGAGGCAGAGCCTTTACAAATTGTTTGTGGCGCAAGTAATGTCAGGGTTGGCTTAAAAATCCCTGCGGCTTTGTGCGGCGCAGTTTTGCCCGGTGAGTTTAAAATAAAAAAATCAAAACTGCGTGGCGAAGAATCTTTTGGCATGTTGTGTTCAGAAAAAGAACTGGGACTGGCGACGGATGCCAACGGCTTAATGGAATTGGCGGATGACGCGCCGGTAGGCGTTGATATTCGCGACTATTTGGCACTGAATGACGCCATTATAGAAGTTGATTTAACGCCCAACAGAGCGGATTGTTTGTGTGTTGAAGGCTTGGCGCGTGAAGTTGCTGTGCTCAATAAAATGGACTGGTTACCTACCCAAGTCATCAGCGCACCCATTAGTCATCAAGACGTTTTAACCGTAACAGTAGAAGCTACCGATGCCTGTCCACGTTACTTGGGGCGCTTGATTAAAGAGGTTAATGCCAAAGCAGTGACGCCTTTATGGATGCGGGAACGCTTGCGTCGTTCAGGCTTAAAAAGCCTGGGGCCATTGGTTGACGTGACTAATTACGTCATGTTGGAGCTTGGACAGCCCTTGCATGTCTTTGATGCGGAAAAGCTTGCGGGTGGTATCACCGTGCGCTGGGCTAACGCTGATGAAAGTGTGGCCTTATTAAATAATCAGGTGATTAAACTTGATAATGAAGCCTTGGTTATCGCCGATGATAAACAAGCCTTGGCGCTTGCCGGTATTATGGGTGGCAGTGATTCTGCCATTAATGATGAAACCCGTTCGGTATTTTTGGAATGTGCCTATTTTGCACCCCACGCGATAGCGGGCAAAGCACGCCGCTTTGGTTTGCATACCGATTCATCCCATCGTTTTGAACGCGGTGTTGATGCAACGCTGCAAACAAGAGCGATTGAACGCGCGACACAATTGCTTATTGACATTGCCGGTGGCGGTGCAGGTCCCATTACTGAAGTCACCACAACAGCCGCTTTGCCGCAACGCGAAGCCGTCTTGTTAAGACGTCTGCGCATAGAAAAAACGCTGGGTATTGCGTTGGCTGATGAACACGTTATTGATATTTTTCAGCGCTTGGGAATGGCTGTCCAAACACAAGCCGATGGCTGGCAAATCAGTCCGCCGGGTTTTCGTTTCGATATTGCTATTGAAGCCGATTTAATTGAAGAAATAGCGCGTATTTATGGTTATAACAACTTGCCCAGCAGCAGTTTGTTAATGCGCTCAGAATTAAGCACAGCAACAGAAGCCGTGCTGGACATTGATCGTGTTAAAGATTTGCTGGTTGATAGGGGTTATCAAGAAGCCATTACTTACAGTTTTGTCGACGAAGACATTCAAAAAGCGGTCGCCCCGGAAACGGACGTTATTCGTTTAAAAAATCCAATTTCTTCGGAACTGGCGGTCATGCGCACTACCTTATGGTGTGGCTTGTTGAAAGCGGCTCTGTATAATACCAACCGTCAACAAAATAGAGTCCGGTTATTTGAATCGGGTCTGTGTTTTAATAAAATAGACGGTGAAACGCAGCAACAAAAAATGCTGGCGGGTCTGGTTTTAGGTGACGCTTACAGCGAGCAATGGGGCGAGCAATCGCGCAAAGTTGATTTTTTTGACATTAAAGCCGATCTACAAGCCCTATTTTCTTTAACGGGTTGCGAAGTTCAGTATGTATCCGCTCAGCAATCAGCGTTGCATCCTGGACAAACTGCGGAAATTATAGCGTCGGATGGTAAAAAAATAGGCTGGCTGGGTATGTTGCATCCAAATCTGGAAAAACAATTAGGGTTTGATACTCCGGTTTTTCTATTTGAACTGGATCAAAATTTAGTGCTTAATAAACAGATTCCGGTTTTTAAAGTGCTGTCAAAATATCCGTCAGTACGGCGTGATTTAGCTTTAATCGTTAAAGAAGACGTCTCTGCAAGTGAAATAATCAACTGTATTAAAAGCAGTGCAGAGACAGCCTTGCAAGAGGTCATTATCTTTGATGTCTACCGTGGTAAAGGTGTCGAAGAGGGCAGTAAAAGTATTGCCTTAAGTTTAATTATGCAAGATGATACACAAACACTAACAGAATCTGAAATAGAAGCTATCGTTGGCAGACTGTTGGCACTATTAAACAATGAAAAAAATGCAAAGCTGAGGGATTGATTTATGGCATTAACAAAAGCAGATTTTGCCGAAAGGCTGTTTGACGAGCTAGGCTTAAACAAGCGCGAAGCAAAAGAAATGGTAGAGCTTTTTTTTGAAGAAATAAAAAGCTCTTTGGAGCAAGGCAAGCAAGTAAAAATTTCCGGTTTTGGAAAATTTGAGCTACGTGATAAAACCAGTCGCCCAGGTAGAAACCCTAAAACCGGCGAGGAAATTCCTATTACAGCCAGACGTGTGGTAACATTTCGCTCTGGACAAAAACTTAAAGCCCGGGTAGAAGCTTATGTTGGAGCCGAGCAACAACAATGAACTTCCGGTCATACCGGAAAAACGATATTTCACCATAGGTGAAGTCAGTGAATTGTGTGGCGTTAAACCGCATGTGCTTCGCTATTGGGAGCAAGAATTTACTGACCTCAGTCCGGTAAAAAGACGGGGCAATCGTCGTTATTATCAGCGCCACGAAGTGCTGATGATACGACAAATAAGAGCGTTATTATATGAGCAAGGCTACACGATCAGTGGTGCAAGAGCTCATTTAATGAGTGACAACAGCAAAGAAGATGCAAACAGCTCAAAGCAATTAATACACCAAATGATTGTTGAGTTGGAAGATATATTACAATTACTCAAATAGATTCTGACACGTAGCTGGTTTGTGTAGTATAATTCGTGCTTAGTTGTTAGGGGTTGTGTTCACAATCCTTTCAGTATTACACAATTATTTCAATGTCGGGGCGTAGCGCAGCTTGGTAGCGCACTTGTCTGGGGGACAAGGGGTCGAAGGTTCAAATCCTTTCGTCCCGACCAATTGAAACAATGGCTTACGGGTATTTTACCCTAGTCATTTTTATCCTCTGTAGTAAATTTGTCACAACTTTTTGAATTTTCCGCATATTCCTCCAAGTGTCGACTGGATAAATGAGCGTATCTCAGCACCATACTCAAATCAGCCCATCCTCCTAATTCTTTAAGTATATGTAATGGTGTTCCATTTTGGATATGCCATGATGCCCATGTATGTCTTAAATCATGCCACCGAAAATCTTTAATGCCTGCGCGTTTTAATGCGTTACGCCATGATTTGGTGCTCGCATCATTAACTGTTTTACCTTTAAATGTAAACACTCGCACATTATGCTTGCCAATTTGGCTACGAATAACCGTGAGCGCATCGTCATTTAAGGGAACGGCGATGGCTTTTTTGCCTTTTGCCTGGTCAGCATGAATCCACGCACAACGCCGTTGTAGATCTATTTGACGCCATTCAAGCTTGGTGACATTGGATTCCCGTAACCCTGTCGCTAATGTAAACCGCATCATTGCTTGAAGGTGGCCTGGTAACTCCTTTAATAAGTGGGTCGCTTCATCATGAGTAAGCCAGCGGACTCGACCTAACGGCTCTGGCAATAAACGAATGCCAGGTACAGAATCAAGCCATTCCCAGTCGCTTTGTGCGCGGGTTAGAATAGACCTTAATATTGCAAGCACCCGATTGACAGTTGAATTACTGACACCTGTTTGTTTTTTAGCCTGTTTTATCTGGTCTATCATGGTTTTATTTATCTCATCAAGTCGGATATTTTGCAAATGCTCGTTGAGCCATCGCAAGTGAACCTTATCCGTTTCGATGCTTTTTTTGTGGTTTTGTTCAGTTAACCATCTGATTACTGCTTCTTGCCAGGTATGGCGGGGTTTATCGCCAAGATTTTTAACGCGCCACGCTTCCACTTTTAATCGATCATGTAATTCTTGTGCCTCCTGTTTTATTTGAGTCCCAGCAGTTTGTTGTACTCTGCGTCCGTCCGGTGCGGTGAACTGAATCCACCACGTATCTTTTCGCTTGTAGATTGACATGGTTTTTTATCCTCTTGTGTAGATTTGTCAATCACTTGCAGTTCTCGCCGAGGTTCAGAATAACGCCCGGACACCCAATCTGCAAGATGTTCTTTAACAAAAACCCAGCATTTCCCCGTTTTTCTCCCGGGCACCTGTCCAGATTTGGCTTTTCGTCGCAAGACTTCTGGGTTCATTTTAAGAAAGCTGGCGGCTTCATTTAAATCTAACGTATTCACATTTTCTCCGGCGCAGTATTTAGTCGCATTCAGTCTATGGCGCAGTCAAGTCTGATTGCCATAGCTACAGACATCTGATGTTTTGCAAGCCATTTCAAAACGCCATGATTAATTAATTAATTGAAAATCTCTGCTTGTTCCGGTGATCTTGGTTTTGCAAACACAGCACCGCTCTGTATCATCTTCGCGTGCATTTAATAGAACTGGCACGCGACAATGGTGACATTTGATAATATCAGTTATGCCCCGTTGCAAATCTCTTGCGACGACCCAGGCCGCAGAAAAATCAAGTTGACTGGCGGGATATGATTTTTTGTAAATATCAAAAGCGCAGATGATTTTCCGAATATCGTTTTCCCGGCTTTTTGAGGCGACTTTTTCGAAGCAAACCGCAAACAGGGTCACTTCTTTGTACTTTTTAATATTACGCGTCAGTCCTTGCGTTGAATATTTTAAGGCACCCGGACGTGGAGAACGTCCATGTAACTCCCGATAGGTTTTTCGAAGCAGTGGCTTGGGTACGCCGGTTTCCCGATGGACAATTGAAATTCTGGCGTGACGTTTCAGTAACTCCAGCGCCAATAACTGTCTATTGATGGTTTTTAACATACACCACCTCATTAAAGTGAACCACTAAGACCCAGCAGTACATTCACCACATCATGGCGTTGGGTGGTCATGCTATGAAGAAAGTGAGTCGTAAAGCGTGGCGAAAAGCATAACCATCCGGATTGGGCGATATGCCGAATATCTTCAATGGATAACTGAGTGAGAGCTAAGCGCATGTCGTCTTCCCCAATACCCATCGTCAACTCCGCCAGCAGAGAATTTTCCTTGGCCAATTCACGAGCCTTGATCAACCAGGCTACATTCAGCTCATAGAAATCCGGGTCACAGGGTCTGTTTGTAAACAGTGTTCGTTGTTCAGAATAATCATCTGTGTTTTTGAATGGCCATTGTATCCAGGCTTTGATAGAAGAGCTGACGTTAGTTAACTGTAATTGTTGATTCAGAAACTCGCTGCCAAATTCTGTCACCAGTGGCTGTATAAAGGCCTGAAAAAATTCCTCAGCAAGGCTGTCAATGCCGGTAAAATCTACCGTCAGTGGTTGATGATTAACAAAACATTCTCGGGCTAATCGTGCCAGATTACTGCCGTGACAAGGTTGGAGTGTTTGACGATCGGTGATGCTGCTGCTAACAACGATATACACTTGGGTTCTCCTGGTTGGTTACAAAGAGTCAATGGTTAAGTTGGTTAGGTGTCAGTGATCTTGATTTTTTGTGTTTTTTCGTGGCTTAACGGTCATCCATCGGCGACGCCCCGTACTATCCGCCCAGACATCACAGATCGGGCATTGCTGAAAGGGCTTTGGCATCTTGCTGAGCACCACATAACGGGCCTGACACTTCCCGCATATCACCAAGCTCATCTCACCAGACATCAATTGCCCGGCCAGTTGCCAGGCACGATTGATGTCTAACAAAATAGCTTGTGGGACACTCGTTTCCAGCTTGCTGGGCTGAGGATTATTAGCCACTATCCGGCAGTACAGCTCATAGGCGGTGATGAACCGTTCGGCGTTGCGATCCGTCTGGTTTTGCTGTTGGGATAAATCGTGGATCAGTCCAAGAAAGATTGAGGCATGAAGGTCATGCACGGAAGAGCGGACGATCCAATAGGGATCATAAGGCAGCATGCCTTGCTTGGGTGAACGTCGGTGGATGGTCTTATAAAGGCGTATCGCTGTTTTGGAGCCAATAGTGCAGGCCGAACGCACGACCGGTGGCCGAGCACCCAACTTAAAAAGCGCCTCGGCAAGAATTAATTCATAGCCCTGGTTCGCCAATTTCATCAAGCGTAAGCGAATCATTGCGCTTCCCTCCCAGTCACTTTAGGCAATGTCAGCAAGGCTGCATGTGTCGCCAACGAAATATGTTTGGGTGTAGCCATGGGCAGTACTGTGACCACCGTTCTGGCAATACTGGCTAATTCCCGAATATTTTCCACAGAAAAGTCAGCAATTTCTTCTATTTGTCTACGGTCAACACCGAACCGCCACGCCGCTTCCATGAGATTATTTCTCGCACATTCACGGGCCAGCATTAAGTATTCAAAATTCAGGTGAGCAAGATCTTGATCGAGAGTGGACATGATGCGGTTTCCTCGGCTAAATAACGATAGTGGGCATTATGGTAGAGGGACATAGTGTATTTGTCCCGAACGAAAGGTTACTGTAGGGCGTACACAAAACGCGAGAAGTCCGATGGTACGAGAGCTTGCGAATTGTTGAAAAAATCCCGCCAGGTATGATTTGTTGTTGAAATGCCCGGGTGTAAGCTAACTGAGTCCTTATGCTTACAAAAAAGTGCGTCGCACTTGTATCCACCGGCTTTATAGCTATGCTGTTAGATACGACTATATATAAGCCGTTACCGCATGATCTGTAGCCGGCTTCTAAAATAGGAGTCATCTGATTTAATGATCTGATCTCAAACTGAGTGCTCATCGTTATTTCTCGGGAAATTAAGTTATGGAGGATATAATTTTATGAAACTATTGCTCAGTAACCAGATGCAAACCCCCGGTAACCAGGTTGGGGGTAGTTTGCGTGAAGTGATTCAGTGTCTGATTGACTGGCTTAAGAAGGAGCCTAGCGATGAGAAGTCGCATCGTCTATTGCGTGCCTTGGCGAATGAATCGCTCAAAAAAGCCGGTTTCGAAGACCGTAAGCGGCGTTTTACCGCCGAGGAACTGGTGGCTGCCGCCGGGGAGATTCCTGAACCCGCCGATGCCAAGAAATGGCTTGATTGGCCAGGGTCTTTTTCAAATTACTGGCAGATCCGAGAGCCCCAAGTAATAGAATTTGCTCGGCAACAAGGTTTGCAGTTTTATCCCAAACCTGAACGTATCAGTACCAAAGGCGGACCGGGGAACT
>CAIUYS010000599.1 GCA_903903365.1 uncultured Methylococcaceae bacterium | reverse complement strand
TGTTCAGCTGCTGACGGCCCAATGCCACAAACCAGAGAGCACATTCTGTTATCAAGACAGGTGGGTGTTCCTTATGTGGTTGTGTTCCTGAATAAAGCTGATATGGTTGACGATGAAGAGTTGATCGAATTGGTAGAGATGGAGCTCAGAGAGTTACTGGACATGTATGAATTTCCAGGTGATGATACACCGATCATTAGAGGTTCTGCTTTGCTGGCACTGCAAGGTGATGAAAGCGAAATCGGCATGCCTTCAGTTATTAAATTGGTAGAAGCCCTGGATAGCTACATTCCGTTACCGGAAAGAGCTGTTGATGGTGCATTCCTGATGCCTATTGAAGATGTGTTCTCGATTTCAGGTCGTGGTACCGTAGTTACCGGACGTATTGAGCGTGGTATTATCAAGGTCGGGCAGGAAGTTGAGATTGTTGGTATCAGACCAACAGTGACTACAACAGTGACTGGCGTTGAAATGTTCCGTAAATTGCTGGATCAAGGTGAAGCTGGCGATAACGTAGGTTTGCTGTTAAGAGGCACAAAAAGAGACGATGTAGAGCGTGGTCAAGTTTTAGCGCACAAGGGCACTATTAAGCCACACGCGTTCTTTAACGCAGAAATTTATATATTATCAAAAGAAGAAGGCGGGCGTCATACACCATTCTTTAACGGTTATCGTCCACAATTCTATTTTAGAACGACTGACGTGACCGGTGCGGTTGATCTGCCTGAAGGCGTAGAAATGGTAATGCCTGGTGATAATATATCAGTAAAAGTTAAGTTGATATCACCGATCGCTATGGAAGATGGATTGCGTTTCGCAATTCGTGAAGGTGGTCGTACAGTCGGTGCGGGCGTTGTTGCATCAATAATCGAGTAATAAATATGTCTAATCAAACTATCAGAATCCGTTTGAAATCATTTGATCATAAATTGATTGATCAATCGGCTGGTGAGATAGTAGAAACTGCAAGGAGAACAGGTGCTCAAGTAAAAGGCCCTATTCCTTTGCCTACTAAGAAAGAACGTTTTACAATTTTGATTTCTCCGCATGTTAATAAAGATGCAAGGGATCAATATGAGTTAAGAACTTATAAAAGATTGCTGGATATCGTTGAGCCAACTGAAAAAACCGTAGATGCATTAATGAAGTTGGATCTTGCAGCTGGTGTTGATGTCCAAATAAAATTGAATTAAAAATAGAGGAATTGGCAGATGTCAATAGGTCTTATAGGTCGTAAATGTGGTATGACCAGAGTATTTTGTGAAGATGGTTCATCAGTACCTGTTACTGTTCTCCAGATTGACTCAAACAGAGTTACTCAGGTTAAAAGTCTTGATGTTGATGGTTATCGCTCAATCCAGGTTGCTGCGGGCGATAAAAAATCATCAAGAGTCAATAAAGCAATGGCTGGTCATTATGCGGCGGCAAATGTGACAGCTGGACGTGGTCTTTGGGAGTTTAGGCTCGAAGATGGTGAAGGCGTTGATTTATCTGCCGGATCACAATTATCGCTGGATATTTTTACTGCGGGTCAAGTTGTTGACGTGCAAGGAAAAAGTATTGGTAAAGGTTTTGCTGGTGGTATCAAGAGGCATCATTTCAGCATGCAGGATGCAACACATGGTAACTCACGCTCACACAGAGTGCTTGGTTCCATTGGTATGTGTCAAACACCAGGGCGTGTATTTAAAGGCAAAAAAATGGAAGGTCATCTTGGTAATGTAAAAACAACCATTCAAAACCTGACCATTCATGCAATTGATACAGAAAGAAATTTAATTTTAGTAAAAGGCGCAGTGCCGGGTGCTAAAGGCGGTGATGTAGTCATTACACCCGCTATGAAAATGCGAAATAAAGGTTAAGTCATGGGTTTGCAAATACCTGCTTTAAATGAACAAGACTCATCCGGAAATGCACAAGTAGCTGAAAGCGTTTTTGGACAGTCTTTTAATGAAACATTGGTGCATCAATTGGTAACTCGTTACCTGGCCGGAGCGCGTGCTGGTACTAAAGCACAAAAAACCAGGTCTGATGTTAGTGGTGGTGGTTCAAAGCCATGGAGACAAAAAGGGACAGGCCGCGCAAGATCTGGTACAATACGCAGTCCGATTTGGCGTACTGGTGG
>CAIUYS010000598.1 GCA_903903365.1 uncultured Methylococcaceae bacterium | reverse complement strand
GTGGATTAATTTTTATAGTCAAGAGAACAGGGACGTTTTCTTGTAAGTCAGCATTATAAGCGATAACAAACGCCAGCATCAAAAGCCTGATTATTTATGTTATAATAAACTCTTTTATCGCCCTATACGTCCAAAGAGGTTGCTATTCGTGGCAAAAATTAATACTCGTAAATCTGTAATGACGCTTTTTTCATCTCCGACATGTGCAATGAGTCATTGCGCTCGCTTTGTTTTACACGAGAAAGCAGTTGCCGCAGACATAGAATATTATGACCCGACTGATCCGCCTGAGGATTTACTTGAGCTTAATCCCAATGGTACCTCACCCACATTGATTGAACGTGATCTGGTTCTTTATGATTCGCGTATTATCATGGAATATTTGGATGAGCGCTTTCCACATCCACCTTTACACCAAATGGATCCTGTTTCGCGTGCAAATGCCAGAATGCTGATTAAACGAATAGATCAGGATTGGTATCAATTGCTTGATGAGATATTATTTTCAGGTGAGAAAAAATCGGCGCGTGCCAAGAAAATGCTGAGAGAAAGCATTCTTTCTGCAGCACCTATTTTTGCCGCCAGACCTTATTTTATGAGCGATGAGTTTTCATTGATTGATTGTGCTATTGCCCCGCTCTTGTGGCGACTGCCTAGTTTGGGCATAGATGTATCGACACCGAATGAAGTTATTACTAATTATGCTCAGCGACTATTTAAAAGACCTGCATTTAAACGCAGTCTTAGTGAAGCTGAACAAGAAATGGCCGAGCCTTTAAAATAACGATAGAACAATGACTCCTTTAAAGCCTTATTTAATTCGTTCAATTTATGAATGGATTATTGATAATGATCTGACTCCGTATTTATTGGTTGATGCAGAAAACAGCCATGCAATTTTGCCTTCCCAATTGATTGAGGACGGCAAGATACTTTTAAATGTAAGGCCTGAAGCCATACAAGGACTTACGCTGGGTAACCAGGAAATTGAATTTAATGCCAGGTTTAGCGGAAAACCCATGCATATTGTCGTGCCTATAGCCGCTGTAATGGCAATCTACGCTAAAGAAAATGGCAAAGGCATGATCTTTGATCAGGAAGATGAGGGGGCGGATGAAACACCGCCACCTGAAAGCAAGCCACCAACAAGGCCTACTTTGCGTATAGTCAAATAACTATCGGATTTGAATAGTCAGTGTGAGTCACGAAAAAACGAAGGAAATTAACTTTTTCTTCGTCTCTTCATGTTGATAATCGTTTAGTTTCTGATAAATTACCATGTCGTTAAGGTTATTAAGTTTCAAGGTCGGGATGTTAATGCCCGTATGAAGTGTAAGCAAAGATAGTGCCTGATTTTGCTTACAAATAGCTTTATGTTCCGTGCGCTTTAAGTCCACATGCCATTAGAGATTCTATTCTGTGGGTACCGTAAGTCATCCGTATAATCACCGCTTTCACTATTTGCTTGAAAAATAAATAACCTTGGACTGGATGGTTATCAAGGTAGGCACTAAGCATTTCTCCATCAATTTCAATTAAAATACCATCGGTAATGGTCGTCATTGAATTAGCCCGTTCACTTGACTTAAATAGTGAAATCTCACCAAAAAAAATCGCCTTTTTCAAGATCGCTGACGCCACCCTGTAGGTTCTGACGTTGTTCGATTTCTACGCAATTGATTTCGCGTAACGTACATTCTTCAATCAAGAAAATAATCTCCCTACATCGTCTTCATGAATCAATAAATAAAGCAAAGAGTGCTAATGCAGGCTTATGCTGTATTGGAATGCGTACTTATTGTGTAAATCATTTATAATGCCGCTTGAGCAAGAGAGCCGAACCGAGATTATTTTTGGAGGTAGCTTATATCAATGTCCGTTAGGGTTAAAACATGACTGAAACTTTTTCTGAGAACGAGGCAGGCCAATCGGTTAAGCTAAGCGTTTATATTATCACTTATAACGAGGCCGACAAGATTGCCGCCGCCGTGCAAAGCGTGGTATGGGCTGATGAGGTGCTGGTGCTGGATTCGAACAGTAATGATGACACGGTGAAGATTGCGACTGATCTGGGGGCAACGGTGATTCAAATTCCATTTATCACTTTTGGGAAATTGCGTAATGATGCCATTGCGGCGTGTCGGCACGATTGGGTCTTTAGTCTCGATGCTGACGAGCGTTGCACATCTGCGGCCAAGGCAGAAATCCTTAAAGTGCTGGCGCAGCCAGCTGCCGATGCTTATTATGTGCCACGCCGTAACTGGTTTATGGGGCGTTGGATCAAGCATTGCGGGTGGTATCCGGACTATCGTCAACCACAATTGTTTCGCAAGGGTGCGTTGATATTCGATGACCACGAAGAGGTGCATGAATCGTTCAGGGTGCAAGGCGAGATTGGCTATTTTAAAGCGGCTATCATTCAGGTGCCTTTCCAGAATCTGGAGCAGTTGCTGCATAAAACGCAGCGCTATTCTACATTAGGAGCACGCAAACTGGAGCGTAAAGGTAAGCCTGTCAGTATGGCAACTGCTTTGAGTCATGGGTTGTGGGCCTTCTTTAGGATTTATGTAATAAAGTTCGGCTTTCTTGATGGTTGGGCTGGTTTTGTGCTGGCTCTTGGGAATTTTGAAGGCACTTTTTATCGGTATGCCAAAGCGACTACGGTAAAGCTAAACTGGACACATCCTCCAGTAGATGACGATGAAGCAAAGTGATTTCCGTCTTTAGGTCCCTGGGGAATAATGGGGTTACGAAAGCCCAGTCGCTCTCTAAAAGACGGATAGCCGGCCAATATAATAGTCTGATTTGTTTTCGTGTCTTGGGTATTTTTTGTGAATAAAGCTCAGTTTTTAGATTGTTGGATAGAGTAGGTTTTTTTAGTACTACAGTAGTTGCTCAACTCGTCGTATAATGCTAGGTTATTTTAGTGATTGTTAGGTGTGGTTTATGCAAATTATTCAGGAAGCGCTCACGTTCGATGACGTTTTATTAGTGCCTGCGCACTCAACTGTGCTGCCACGCGATGTAGAAATGAAGACACAGTTGACGCGAGGGATTACGCTTTACATACCTCTGGTTGCGGCGGCTATGGATACAGTTACCGAGGCTCGGCTTGCCATTGCCATAGCCCAGGAAGGGGGTATCGGTATTATTCATAAAAACATGACCATAGAACAGCAAGCCAGTGAGGTTCTTCATGTAAAAAAATATGAGAGTGGCGTCATTAAAGATCCTATTACGGTTTCTCCCGATGTGAGTATTCGTGATGTGATCAAATTAACCCGCGCCAACAATATTTCCGGTGTTCCTGTAGTTAATGGCAATGAATTGGTCGGTATTGTTACCAGCCGTGATTTACGCTTTGAAACGCGTTTTGATGAACCCGTTTCAAAAGTGATGACGCCAAAAGAACGGTTGATTACGGTGAGTGAAAATGCTGATCGAAAAGAAGTCATTGCCCTGTTGCACAAACATCGCATTGAGAAAGTTCTGGTGGTTAATGAATCATTTCATTTACGTGGCATGATTACCGTTAAAGATATTCAAAAAGCCAAAGATTACCCTTACGCTTGCAAAGACGAGTTGGAGCGCTTGCGTGTTGGTGCCGCCGTTGGCACCGGGCAGGGTACCGAAGAACGTGTGGCGGCATTGGTTGAGGCGGGCGTCGATGTTATTGTCGTTGATACCGCGCATGGCCATTCGCAAGGTGTTTTGGACAGGGTACGTTGGGTCAAACAAAACTATCCTTCCGTTCAGGTGATTGGTGGCAATATTGCTACAGCAGCAGCGGCATTGGCTTTGGTTGAAGCAGGTGCTGATGGTGTTAAGGTCGGTATTGGCCCGGGCTCTATTTGCACGACGCGCATTGTTGCCGGTGTTGGGGTTCCGCAAATTACGGCTGTCAGTAATGTCGCCGATGCTTTAAAAGGAACCGGCGTACCGTTGATTGCAGACGGTGGCATTCGCTATTCGGGTGATGTTGCCAAAGCCTTGGCTGCCGGTGCGCATGCGGTCATGTTGGGTGGTTTGTTTGCCGGTACCGAAGAAGCGCCTGGAGAGGTTGAGTTGTTTCAAGGGCGCTCTTATAAATCTTATCGTGGCATGGGTTCTCTGGGTGCGATGGCGCAACAGCAAGGTTCCAGTGATCGCTATTTTCAGGAAGAAACTGATTCAGTTGAAAAGTTGGTTCCCGAAGGCATTGAAGGTCGCGTGCCTTATAAAGGCAGTTTGCTTGCGGTGATTCATCAGTTGTTGGGTGGTATACGTGCCAGCATGGGTTATACAGGAAGCCAAACCATTGCCATAATGCACGATAAGGCACAGTTTGTGCGGGTAACCAGTGCCGGCATGAGAGAAAGCCATGTCCATGATGTCACCATCACTAAAGAAGCGCCTAATTACCGTTCAGAGTAACACTTAGCGCATGGATGACAGGCATTTAAATGGATGTGCGGATAATGATTATAAAAAATCCGTGTAAATCTGTTCTAATTCATGTCCTCCGTGTGCCCCCTCATCCAATATTCAAAGACAATACCGTGAAACAAGAATCCACCAATATCCATACCCACAAAATCCTTATTTTAGATTTCGGTTCACAATATACCCAGTTAATCGCACGTCGCATTCGTGAAATTGGTGTGTATTGTGAAATTTATTCCTGTGAATGCAGCGAAACGGAAATTAAAAACTTTGCGCCGAATGGCATTATATTATCCGGTGGCCCGGATACCGTTACCAGTGGCGATACACCGCGAGCTCCTATTGCTGTATTTGAACTGGGTGTGCCTGTGCTGGGTATTTGTTATGGCATGCAAACCATGACAGAGCAAATGGGCGGAAAAGTTGAATCGTCTGATCACAGAGAATTTGGCTATGCGCAAATCAGGGCGCGTGGACATTCAAAGTTACTGGTGGGTATAGAAGATCATCTTTCTGCTGAAGGTTTTGGCTTGCTGGATGTGTGGATGAGTCACGGTGATCGTGTTGTTGACTTGCCCAAAGGTTTTGTGACGATTGCCAGTTCAGAGGGGGCACCCATTGCCGGTATTGCCAATGAAGAAAAATCTTTCTATGCCTTGCAGTTTCATCCTGAAGTAACGCATACCAAACAAGGTGGACGTATTCTGTCTCGTTTTGTGTTGGATATTTGCGGCTGTGAGGCGCTATGGACGGCCAGTAATATTATCGAAGACAGCATAAATGCCGTGCGCGAAAAAGTAGGCAGTGATCACGTTATTTTAGGCTTGTCTGGCGGAGTTGATTCGTCAGTGGTTGCCGCGCTGTTGCATAAAGCGATTAAAGATCAGCTCACTTGTGTGTTTGTGGATACGGGTTTGCTGCGTCTGCATGAGGGCGATCAGGTCATGGCCACTTTTGCTGAACACATGGGCGTTAAAGTGATCAGGGTCAATGCTGAGCAACGTTATTTGGATGCTTTGGTGGGTGTTTCTGATCCTGAACTGAAACGCAAAGTTATCGGTAATCTGTTTATTGAAATTTTTGATGAAGAAGCTGCGAAAATAGCCGATGCAAAATGGTTGGCTCAAGGTACCATTTATCCGGACGTGATTGAATCAGCAGGCTCTAAAAGCGGTAAGGCACATTTAATAAAATCTCATCATAATGTCGGTGGTTTACCGGAAAATATGCTTTTAAAGCTGGTTGAGCCCTTGCGCGAATTGTTTAAGGATGAAGTGAGGCGATTAGGTTTGGAGTTGGGTTTGCCAGCTGACATGGTTTTCCGTCATCCGTTTCCGGGGCCTGGTTTGGGCGTAAGAATTTTGGGTGAAGTGAAAAAGCAGTATGCCGATTTATTGCGTCAGGCCGATGCGATTTTTATTGAAGAATTGTATCGCCATGATCTTTACGACAAAGTGAGCCAAGCCTTTGCGGTATTTTTGCCGGTTAAATCAGTTGGCGTGATGGGCGATGGTCGACGTTATGATTACGTGATTGCCATTCGTGCCGTCGAAACCATCGATTTTATGACCGCTCGTTGGGCGCATTTGCCTTATGACTTTCTTGACCTTATTTCCCGCCGCATTATTAATGAAGTCCCCGGCATTTCCCGTGTTGCTTATGATATATCGGGTAAGCCGCCAGCAACCATTGAATGGGAATAAGTCCAAACGGCGATGAAGCCTGGATGCGTTATGCCTTCAGGTTGGCACAACGCGCTGAACAACAAGGTGAAGTGCCCGTTGGGGCGATAGTTGTTAAAGATGATCTTTGTATTGCTGAAGGTTGGAATGCGCCTATTACAACGCATGACCCGACGGCGCACGCCGAGATGGTTGCGATAAGAAAAGCAGGGCTGGCTTTGGAAAATTATCGTCTCTGTGATGCTACGCTATATGTAACGTTAGAGCCTTGTGTTATGTGTATGGGAGCCATGAGTCATGCGCGGATAAAACGTCTGGTTTTTGGCGCGTTTGATCCCAAGAGAGGGGCGGTTTGTCATGCGTTGAATCTTAGCGACGCCAGCTTTTTAAATCATCGAATAGACTGGGTAGGGGGCGTTTTAGAAATAGAATGTTCGGAATTGTTAAGCAATTTTTTTCGGGTCAGGCGTTAACGATAGAGCCGTAAAAAATTGTCCACGAAAGGCACGAAAAACACGAAAAAATAAAGACAATGGTTAAATCAGTGCTACCAATTTTAGACGGGACAAGCAAAAAGTCTTAACCGTCAATACGGTTAACTTAATGATAACGTTTGCTGAGCGGAGACGAAGCGATTTGTCCGCTTCGACTCTCCGCATAGCGAACGATTTAACCTTAAACTCCCGCCTTAAGGAATGAGCATGAAATAAGTTGAGCATCAGTAGGGGCGGATTTATCCGCCAAAGGCGAATGAATTCGCCACTACACGCATGATTCATTGGCCATTCTATTTCATGCACGTTCCTAAGTAGATAGCCAATGCGCATAACATCAGTTCTCAAATCAAGATTCCCGCCATTGTTTATAGGTGTTAATCAGCGCATTGGTCGAACAATCATGTCCGGTAATAACGTCATTGTTCTGAAGTTCCGGCAATATAACGCCGGCTAATATTTTGCCTAGTTCCACACCCATTTGATCAAATGAATTTATGTTCCAGACGGCACCTTGAACAAAAATTTTATGTTCATAAAACGCCAATAGCGAGCCCAATGTTTTGGGTGTCAATTTTTTAAACAGGAAAGAATTTGATGGTTTATTGCCGTCAAATACTTTGGATGCCACCAATACAGTATCCTCCTGTTCTGTCGGAGTGAGTTTCTTTTTGACTTCATCGGCGGTTATGCCGTTGACTAACGCTTCTGGCTGGGCAAGAAAGTTTGATATTAAAATGTCGTGATGTTTTGGCAGCTTGTAATGACTGTTTGCCGCTGCCAAAAAATCGCATGGTATGAGTTTGGTGCCTTGGTGAATGAGTTGGTAAAAGGCATGTTGACCGTTTGTGCCCGGTTGTCCCCAAATAATCGGACCGGTGTTGTAGTCAACTTTTTCACCCTGCAAAGTAATGCTTTTGCCGTTGCTTTCCATATCGCCTTGTTGAAAATAATCCGCGAAACAGCGCAAGGATTGATCATAAGGCAGCAAGGCATGAGATTCAGCATTGAAAAAATTGTTATACCAAATTCCCAGTAAGGCCATAATTACCGGTATGTTTTGTTCGTAAGGCGTATTGCGAAAGTGGCAATCGGCTTCATAAGCACCTTGCAACAGTTCTTCAAAATTATCCATACCGACATATAAGGCAATGGATAAGCCAACTGATGACCAAAGCGAATAGCGACCACCTACCCAGTCCCAAAATTCAAACATGTTGTTGGTATCAATGCCAAAGTTGGCAACATTTTCCGCATGTGTTGAAATAGCCACAAAGTGTTTGGCAATAGTGAGTGGATCTTTTGCGCTATCAAGAAACCATTTTTTTGCAGAGCTTGCATTCATCATGGTTTCTTGGGTATTAAAGACTTTGGAAGCGATAATAAAAAGCGTGGTTTCTGCCGATAAGGATTTTAATACTTCAACAATATTGGCCTGATCAATGTTGGAGACATAATGCACTTTTAATGCGTTCGAGCTATAAGGAGCAAGTGCTGTTGAAACCATTTTAGGGCCTAAGCCGGAGCCGCCAATGCCGATGTTAACAATGTCGGTGATGGCTTTCCCGGTATAGCCTTTCCATTCACCTGAACGAACAGCTGCGCAGAAAATTCGCATTTTTGCCAAAACCTGATTAATTTCCGGCATTACATCCTGTCCATCGACATAAATCGGAAGGCTGCTCTTATTACGTAGTGCGGTGTGCAGGACAGCCCGATGTTCAGTCGTGTTGATTTTTTCACCGGAAAATAGGGCGTTAATTTTTTCATTAAGTCCTGCATGATTAGCAAGGTCAATTAATAAAGGTAATGTTTGATCTGTTATTCTGTTTTTGGAATAATCAAACAATATCTCATTAAAATTAACTGAGAACTTGTTGAACCGGTTAATGTCTGCTTTGAAAGCATCGCGTAGAGAATTATTTTGGGTTTGATGGTAATGGCTTTGTAAGGCTGTCCACGCTTTTGAGGTAGTCAAAGATGACATGTTTTTTTGGCTCCGTTTAAAATAAATTACCGTAAGTCTACGAAAATG
>CAIUYS010000597.1 GCA_903903365.1 uncultured Methylococcaceae bacterium | reverse complement strand
GGCCATGACTATTTCACCCTTGTATTACTACAATGAAATAAGCTACGCCATTTTACTTAAAGGCGCCGGAGTTGATGTTTTATGGGATTCGATACTCGGACTATCGGCCTTAGGCGTTGTATTTTTTAGTTTTGGTGTCTGGCGCTTTCGCAGGCAATTTGGCTAAACCTAAAAAGCCAGGCATAAAAAAAGGGCCTTTCGGCCCTTTCTGTGTATTGCTATTTTCTATTCTTCTTTATCGACTTCTTTAATACTTAATCTGACTCTGCCTTGGCGGTCAATTTCAAGTACTTTAACTCTAACAACATCGCCTTCATTTAAACGGTCGCTGACTTTATCAACGTGCTCATCTGAAATTTGTGAGATGTGAACCAGACCATCTTTACCAGGAAGAATGGTAACAAATGCACCAAAATCCATCAGTCTGGCGACTTTACCTTCGTAAATTTTACCTACTTCAACTTCAGCAGTAATTTCTTCGATAAGACGACGGGCTTCTTCACCTGCGGCTTTGTCGACAGAAGCTACCTTAACAATACCGTCATCAGTCAAATCAACACTGGCACCGGTTTGTTCGGTGATGCTGCGTATGGTTGCACCGCCTTTACCAATCACTTCACGAATTTTGCTTGGATCAATTTTAAACGTGATAATGCGTGGTGCAAAATCAGACATTTCATCGCGTGTGCTGGATAATGCCTTGTTCATTTCATCCAGAATATGCAAACGACCTTGTTTTGCTTGTTCCAGTGCAGATTTCATGATTTCTGCGGTAATGCCATCAATTTTGATGTCCATTTGCAGTGCGGTAATGCCATCTACTGAACCAGCGACTTTAAAGTCCATATCGCCAAGATGATCTTCATCACCCATGATGTCAGATAAAACGGCAAAGCTGTCGCCTTCTTTAATCAAGCCCATTGCGATACCCGCAACCGGTGATTTAATCGGCACACCCGCATCCATTAATGCCAAACTACTTCCGCAGACTGAAGCCATAGAGCTTGAGCCATTCGATTCAGTAATTTCAGACACGACGCGAATGGTATAAGGAAATTCATCCATGTTGGGTAACACAGCAGCAACGCCACGTTTTGCCAAGCGGCCATGACCAATTTCACGACGTTTTGGTGAACCAACAAAACCCGTTTCACCAACGCTGTACGGAGGAAAATTGTAATGCAACATGAACGGTTCTTTATATTCACCGGCCAACGCATCAATGATTTGTGCATCACGGGCAGTACCCAAGGTTGCAACGACTAACGCCTGAGTTTCGCCGCGTGTAAACAGGGCGGAACCATGGGTTCTTGGCAGAACACCGGTTCTGATGGAAATAGGTCTGATCTTGTCTAACGCCCGGCCATCAATACGCATGCCTTCGTTAAGAATGGCGTTGCGAACAATGCGGTATTCCAGGTGTTCAATAATGCCGCGTATATCTATTACGGCATAGTCAGCGTTGGCTGTCAGTTTTTCGACAACGGCTGTTCTAATTGCTTTTAACTGTTCTTGTCTTACCAGTTTTTCAGCCACTTGATAGGCTGATTTAATACCGGCTTCAGTTTCTTGGGTGACTAATCTGACCAATTCAGCATTAGCTTCGGGAGCGACCCATTCAACAACACCGGTACCTGCAGCGAGTGCAAATTCATTAATGGCGTTGATGGCGATCTGCATTTGTTCGTGACCAAACAAAACAGCACCCAACATGATTTCTTCCGATAGACCGATGGCCTCGGATTCAACCATCAATACAGCATGAGCTGTACCGGCTACGACCAAGGTTAATTCAGATTCTTTTAAGGTAGCAGGTGACGGATTAATCAAATAAACACCGTCTTTATAACCCACACAAGC
>CAIUYS010000596.1 GCA_903903365.1 uncultured Methylococcaceae bacterium | reverse complement strand
TTCAGCAATTTCAATTTACAATCATCACGATTAGGTTGATCTTTAAGAACTTCACGCAGCAATTCTTCCGCTTCTTGATAGCGACCATAAGCCAAATAAAGGTCAGCCTCGGCAACCAGGTCAGTTTCACTCTGGCTTGTATCAAAGGTGTCCAGGTCGTCGATTGTAAGCTGACTCACTAGTGAGTTTTTGTCATTTACATCGCTCTCTTTTTCACTGGAAATAGAGAAAAAGTCCTTAGATTCCGGCGCGTTATTCCCGATTAACGAAGCAAACAACTGCTGATTATTCGTTCGTTTTCGCCACCAAAACCAGCCCAGCAATGATAATAGGGTCGCGCCAACACCGCTCCACAAATAATAGTGTGTGCCGGAAGTCGTGGCTTCGGGTTGTGCTTGCATAGCGGGTTGGGTAATAGGTGGCGCGGGTTGTTGCGTAACCGGATTGATAACCCCGGACTGACTCGGCGTTGGTGGAACCGATTCAGTTTGCACGGCCGGTTTTGACGGGGACTGATTCTGTAAAGCCGCGAGTTGCTGGTCTTTTAATACCAGTATTTGTTGCATGATAGCCAACTGTTTTTCAAGCGTGGCAACTTTATCCTGTAGCGCATCATTGACTTGAGAAGTCGCGCTGACAGTCTCTTTATCAATGGTATTAGACTCCGTTGCATGAGCGATTGTCTGCTCGTTTTTCGGCGCTATCGATTCACTTTCAGCGACATCTGCTGTAGTAGGGGCAGCTAAGGTTAACTGCTTGTCGGGGCTTTCTTTTTTAATAGATTCTGTAGTGGCCGGTGCTTCTATCTGATTTCTCCAGGCTTTTGTGTGTCGATTGAATTCAGCCAGCGCTTGTTCCCTTGAAAGTTTTAAAGCCATTGCACTTTCCGGAATCTTCAGGATTTTTCCCGACAACAATGCATTAACATTGCCTTGGTAAAATGCCTGAGGATTTTCTTCATATAGGGCTAGCATCATTTGTTCGACTGAGACCCCAGACCGCTTACCCGCTTGTTCAGCAATTTTCCAAAGCGTATCGTTTTTAGTGGTGGGGCCATACTCACCGGCTTCACTAAGTTGCCTTTCAACCCGTGCTTGAGGTGTTGGCAAGAATTTATATGACGGGATAGTTGACGGTTCAGGCGTGTAATTTTCAACGTTTGATAAAGGGGGGATATAAGCTGCTGGTGGATCCAGCAGCACGGTAAACTCCCGATATAAAATACCTTTGGGCCAGATCACTTGCAGCAAGAAATTCAGAAAAGGTTCTGTTACCGCTACGCTTGAACTGAGTTTAATAATGACTGAACCATTAGCACCGGTTGTCGTTTCAAATTTTATCTTTGACAGAAAAGCAGCCCATGGAATGCCCGCTTCATCAAATTTGTCTGGCGGTGCCAGATTTACTTTGATGTCAGATAGCTTATCTCCCGTGGATGTCACTAATGAAATATCAGCATCCAGATTCTGGTTAAGGGCTGAGTGCAATTTAATATCACCAATGCCTAACGAATATCCACTGGCCGGAGCCAGTAATGATATCAATGCTAATGTTTTAGTTAAATTATGCACACTGCCAACCTGTTATCGACTGGTCACATCCTCATATTTAAATTATCAAACATAAGTTTATGTAGCCTAGATATAATTTTTTATCAGCACCTCAGCAATTTGTACGCTGTTTAATGCTGCACCTTTTCGAACATTATCACCGACAACCCATAAATCAATGCCTTGGGGGTGCGATATGTCTTCTCTTATACGTCCAACAAACACGTCATCATGACCCGATGATTCAGTGACCGCTGTTGGGTAGCCGCCATTTTTACGCTCATCCATAACCGTTACACCGGGCGCTTTTTCCAATAAAGCTCTAACCGCTTCGGCAGTAATTTTTGATCGTGTTTCAATATGCACGGCTTCAGAATGACCGTAAAAGACCGGAACCCGAACCGCTGTTGCATTGACCAAAACGCTGGCATCGCCCAATATTTTTTGGGTTTCCCAAACCATCTTCATTTCTTCTTTGGTATAACCATTATCCATAAACACGTCAATTTGCGGCAACACATTGAAGGCAATTTGCTTGGGATAAACGCTGGGAGTAATGGGTTGTAAGTTTAGAAGATTAAGTGTTTGTTTGCCCAATTCCTCGATGGCTTCTTTACCTGTACCGGATACCGCCTGATAAGTACAAACATTAATACGGGTGATACCTACTGCATCATAAATAGGCTTTAACGCCACCAACAATTGAATGGTTGAACAATTAGGATTGGCGATAATACCGCGATTTTTATAATCCGCTATTCTTTCCGGATTAACTTCAGGCACGACCAAAGGGATGTCGTCATCATAACGAAACTGCGAGGTATTATCGATCACTATACAACCGGCAGCCGCGGCTTTGGGCGCGTATATTTCTGAAACAGCCGCGCCTGGAGAGAATAAACCAATATGCACTTTAGAAAAATCGAAAGTTGCCAAATCTTCTACTTTTAACGATCCCCCCTTAAAAGGAATGCGTTTGCCTGCTGAATTGCTGCTCGCCAAAGCATACACTTCGCCTACCGGAAACTGGCGTTCTTCCAAAATAGACAGCATGGCTTCGCCCACTGCACCCGTCGCACCAACAACTGCAACATTATAAACTTTACTCATTTATTAAAACCCTTTTGTTAAAGCCGAAACAGCTACAATAATTAACTAACTTAGGCAATCCGCAATCAATAAACCGCCATAGAGTCGAAGATTAAACCTCTGTAATATCCGAGAATTGGTGGCAACTTTTGCCGTGGATATTTTTTGCGAATTACCTTATCACAGGTACACTCAGCCCAAAATAGCAAAAACTTTGCTGGTGATTTCTTCCACCGTGCCGACACCGGACGTTGAGTTAAATTTTGCCGGTTGCTCTGGTGCTGAATAATAACCCACTAATGGTTTGGTTTGTTCGTGATAAATACAAAGCCGTTTACGTACCGTCTCTTCTTTATCATCATCCCGCTGAATAAGCGCTTCTCCGGTAACGTCATCAACACCTTCATCCTTAGGCGGATGATACTCAACATGATAAGTCCGTCCTGATGGGGAATGCACTCTTCTACCGGCAATGCGTTCTACGATATCTTCATCGGCGACATTAATTTCTATAACGTGATCAATCTTAACACCCATTGCCTCAAGACCTTGAGCTTGGGCAATTGTTCGGGGAAAACCGTCCAACAAATAACCGTTGGCGCAATCAGGCTGGGCAATGCGTTCTTTAATCAAACCCAAAATAATATCATCAGAAACCAGAGCGCCTGCATCCATCACTTTTTTAGCTTCAACGCCCATCGGCGTACCATCACGAACTGCTGCACGCAGCATATCACCGGTTGAGATTTGTGGAACAGCATATTTTTCGGTAATAAACTTGGCCTGAGTACCTTTACCGGAACCGGGACTTCCTAACAGAATGATGCGCATTAAATGACTCCAATTGTGTCGCTACAACAAGTATTGACTAAAATAACAAGTAGTTAAGTAGCCACAAAAAAAATAAAACCGTTAAGTTTTATGACTAAATATAAAGTATGAAGGTACATTTTATAACACAACATGTTTAATCACTTGTAAAAATACGATTATTTCCCTATTCTTATAAGGTTTACTACAATCAGGAGAATATATTATGCGTGTTGAAGATTTAATGAAATCAAAAGTATTTACCGTCGAGCAACACGACTTGATTGACCGGGTCTTTTTTTTAATCCATTACGAAAAAGTTCGTCACATACCCGTCGTTGAAAAAGGCAAAGTTATCGCCATTGTTTCTGATAGGGATTTGTACAAAGCCTTGGGGCCAAAAAACAACTCTAACGCCATTGAACCTGCCAGCGACAAAAGTACGGTTGAGCTGCATGTTGTTCCTCAAAAAGTACAGCACATTATGCGCCGGGGCGTATTAACCGTAAATCCCGACACTTATGTATCGGAAGCTGCAGCACTTATGGCTGAGCATAAAGTGGGCGCTTTGCCGGTAGTCGACAAAGATAATAAATTGGTCGGCATCATATCCGCTACGGATATACTTCGGGTTTTTTCAAAAATTGAAAAATCCAGCGAAAAGAGAGAGCAAAGAATAGTTTCAGGCACCAGCCATACCTAAAGTCTTTTTATTCGGTAAAAACAAAAAGTCCCGCAATAGGACTTTTTTGTTTTTCCAAATTTAATGATAGTCTATTTTGGAAGGCCGTCATCTTTGCTCGAAAGTAGCGAATAGTGTGGCACATAAAAAAATACTGGTCGGGTTTGGCAACCCCGACCGAAACCGGTAAAGGCTTCAATGGCTTCAAATATAGGAGTAACAGGATTGTAAACCCCGTCACGCTTTAGTTTTAAAGGGTAAACCGGAAAATAAAAGCGCCCCTGCTTTACCTTTAAAATATAAAAGGTTGGCTGATTTTAAAAAGTAATAAATAGTCCGTCATTTCGGTATGCATGCCGGTATAACGGCGCTGACAGAGAGTGTTTGTTAATCAGGAAAGACTCTTAAATACACTATCTTTATTTTTGTAATTGCATTAATAAACGTTATATAGCATTATTTTCAATACAAATTAAGGCGCTTGCGTAAAACAGCGACTAATTTCATTAGTAAACCTTGGCAATCCAACACGTCAAGACTTAATATAAAGACAATCTCCTTGCAGAATAAACTGGATATCCCTAATGAGTAACCTGCTAAAACTTTTTCAAGATTCTTCTTCCTTTCAAGGTAGTAATGCTGGTTTTATTGAAAACTTATATGAACGGTTTTTGGAAGACCCTGAATCTGTTGAGCCTAGCTGGCAAAAAGAATTTAAGATTCTTCAACAGGGGAGCGCTTATGAGACGCCCCACAGCCCTGTTGTGGAGCGCTTTGCACAACTCGCTGTTAAATCTCAAGGAAGACTGGCTCAGTTACAAGGCTTTACTGAAGAAAGCGTAAAAAAACAGGCGGCTGTTTCCCGACTTATTAACCATTATCGGGTTCGCGGCCATCAAATTGCCAACAATAATCCGCTGGGAAAAACCTCTCCGCCACCGCCCGATATGGATCCCGCTTATTACGGACTTTCCGATCCGGATATGGACACCTTGTTTGATACCGGGGCGCTTTTTGGCGGCATTGACCGCTTGCCCTTACGCAACATTATTGCCAACTTGGCCGATATTTACTGTGGCAGTATCGGCTCTGAGTATATGCATATTGTGGATACTCAAACCAGACGCTGGCTGATAAGCCGTATGGAAAGCTCCAAAACCAATTTAAAACTTGATGCCGATAAAAAACGCTGGCTATTAAAACTGTTAACGGCGGCCGAAGGCATAGAAAGTCATTTGCACCATCGCTTTATCGGCCAAAAACGTTTCTCTCTTGAAGGGGGGGAATCACTCATCCCCATCCTTGATGAATTAATTCAGGGCTCCGGTGATAAGGGCGTTAAAGAAATTGTTATCGGCATGGCGCATCGAGGCCGCTTAAATGTCTTGGTCAATATCTTGGGGAAAAGTCCCGCCAGTTTATTCGATGAATTTGCAGGTATATCGTCCCCATCGCCCGGCGTTAGTTCGGGTGATGTAAAATATCACATGGGTTTTTCCTCTGATATTGCAACCCCTGGCGGCCCTGTCCATTTAACACTGGCCTTTAACCCCTCGCATCTGGAGATCATCAATCCGGTAGTTGAAGGTTCGGTAAAGGCACGCCAGGATCGGGCCGGAAAAGGCGGTGTAAACACGGTTATTCCGGTTTTAATTCACGGCGATGCAGCTTTTTCCGGACAAGGTATCGTCATGGAAACACTGAACATGTCGCAAACCCGCGCTTTTTACACGGGTGGAACCGTCCATATTGTCATCAACAATCAAATCGGCTTTACCACCAGTAATGCGATGGATGCCCGCTCCACTTTAAATTGCACGGACGTTGCCAGCATGATCCAGGCACCGGTTTTTCATGTCAACGGTGATGATCCGGAAGCTGTTATTTTTGTAACAAAACTCGCGCTCGATTACCGAATGACCTTTAATAAAGATGTGGTCATCGATCTTATTTGCTATCGTCGTTTGGGCCACAATGAAGCTGACGAACCTGCAACGACACAACCTCTGATGTATAAAAAAATCCGCAAACACAAAACTACGCGGAAAATTTATGCTGAAAAATTGATTAACGAAGCGATTATTAGTGCCGAACAATCGGTACAGATGGAACAGGATTATCAAAAATTACTGGATGCCGGTCAGGTTGTATCAAGGCCCGTATTAGAAAACCCCAACTATACCTACACCAATCAATGGAATAAATTCCTGCATAAAAGCTGGGAGACGCCTTGTAAAACCGCCATTTCAATGGATCATCTACGCTTTTGTAATGACCGAATGCAGCGTCTGCCGGCCGGCTTTGAACTGCATCCCCGAGTTGCCAAAGTCATGGATAACCGCCGAAAAATGGCGGCGGGCGCACTGCCTTTGGATTGGGGGTTCGCTGAAAACCTGGCTTACGCCACCCTTCTGTTGGAAAAACATAATATCCGTCTCACCGGTCAAGACGTAGGGCGCGGGACCTTTGTTCACCGCCATGCGGTATTACACAGCCAAATCAATAATAAAACCTACACACCGATTAAACATCTGGACAAAGATCAAGGTAGCGCACAAATTTTCGATTCCCTGTTATCAGAAGCCGGTGTTTTAGGTTTTGAATACGGCTACAGCACCACAATGCCTGATACACTGGTCATCTGGGAAGCGCAATTTGGAGATTTTGCCAATGGTGCGCAAGTGCTTATTGATCAGTTTATCAGTTCCGGGGAAACCAAATGGGGACGCTTGTGCGGACTGGTCATGTTGTTGCCCCACGGTTTTGAAGGGCAGGGCCCTGAACACTCATCAGCCAGACTGGAGCGGTATTTGCAACTTTGTGCCGAACATAACATGCAGGTTTGCAACCCGACGACACCCGCACAAATATTTCATTTATTACGCCGCCAATTAATACGTCCGTATCGAAAGCCGCTTATTATTATGAGCCCTAAAAGCCTGCTGAGGCATAAACTGGCCGTCTCTACACTGGAAGATTTGACTACTGGAAAATTTCAGCCGGTCATCGGTGAAGAAGATGATATTAATCCCAAAAAAGTGACCCGTTTTATTTTATGTGCGGGTAAAGTATATTACGATTTGTTGGAGGCGCGTCGAGTGGATAATCTCCAGCATGTGGCTATCGCCCGTCTTGAGCAACTTTATCCTTTTCCGGATAAATTACTTAAACTGGAATTGGCAAAATATCCGCTGTTAAAAGATTTTATCTGGTGTCAGGAAGAACCCAAAAACCAAGGTGCCTGGTATCAATCAAAACATCATTTTACCGATACTGTGCCAGCTAAAATAAGCGTCACTTATGCCGGACGTGAAGCATCGGCAGCACCGGCTGTCGGCAAGTTTCACGTTCATATAGAACAACAAAAAGCTGTCGTTCAATCAGCCTTATACGGCGCCCCTTCAGGAAAATAACATGAGCATCGAAGTCCTAGTTCCCAATCTACCCGAATCTGTTGCTGACGCAACGCTGATTACCTGGCACAAACAAGCCGGTGATTTCGTTAACAAAAACGAAAACCTGGTTGATCTTGAAACAGATAAAGTGGTACTTGAAGTTACCGCACCCGAGTCCGGCATACTGAGTCAAATACTCAAAGAAAATGGCACTATCGTTACCGGCGGCGAGTTACTGGCCTTATTGGAAACTGAAGCGGCTCAGGCAAGCCCTGCCGCCGACCATACAATAATTGCCCATAAAACGCCAGAACACAACGATGACGATATCCCGTTAAGTCCTTCAGTTCGTCGCTTAATCCATGAGAATACCCTAAACCCTTCGGCAATAACCGGTACCGGAAAAAGTGGCCGGCTGACTAAAGCGGATGTCCTGGAGCACCTTAACAAGCCAACACCGGCTCCGATCAAGACAGAAAATAAACCGCCAGTTTCCGCCCTTGCAACGGAAATAAAAACCCAAACAGCAAAACCCGTCGAATCAACGGTGATTGCCTCAGGTCTGCGCCCTGAACAACGCGTTCCCATGACCCGCTTAAGGGCAAAAGTGGCCGAACGTTTATTGCAGGCTCAGCAAAACGCTGCCATGTTGACCACCTTCAACGAAGTCAACATGCAAAATGTCATTGATCTTCGTAACCAATACAAAACCCGGTTTGAAGAAAAACACGCCGTTAAACTGGGCTTTATGTCCTTTTTTGTGAAAGCCTCCATTGAAGCTTTAAAACGTTTTCCGGCCATTAATGCTTCCATCGATGGCAACGATATTATTTATCATGGTTACTACGACCTGGGTATTGCGGTCAGTACGCCACGCGGCTTGATTGTGCCGGTATTGCATGATGCCGATCAACTCGATTTTGCCGGCATAGAAAAAAGCATTGCCGATTTCGGCGGCAAGGCCAGAGCCGGCACCTTAACCTATGACGACCTGAAAGGCGGCACCTTTACCATTACCAATGGCGGCGTGTTTGGTTCAATGCTGTCAACGCCCATACTTAACCCGCCGCAATGTGCTATTTTAGGTATGCACGCAATCAAAGAACGTGCAGTTGTGGAAAACGGCCAAATCGTGATCAGGCCGATTATGTATCTTGCGCTATCTTACGATCACCGTCTGGTGGATGGCCGCGAAGCCGTACAATTTTTAGTAACTATTAAAGAATGCTTGGAAGCTCCCGCTCACCTTCTACTTAACATTTAATATTATGTCAAACAAGCAAACACATTACGATGTCATCGTCATCGGCGCGGGACCTGCCGGTTTTGCCAGTGCTGTTCGCTGTGCGCAACTGGGCTTAAAAACCGCCTGTGTCGATAACTGGCGCAATAAAAACAAGCAGGGTCGATTGGGCGGAGCGCATCTCAATACCGGAGGCGTTGCCTCCATGACCTTGCTGGAGTCCGCAAAAATCTATCATCAACTTAACCATGAAATAGCCAAACACGGCATTAATGCTGAGTCGATCTCAATAGATGTACCGTTAATGATTCAACGCAAAGATAAAATCATTGAAGATATCGGTCACAAAATGGCGGACGTGTTCGCGCATCACAAAATAGACCATATTCATGCCAAAGCTCGCTTATTAAATACCCGGCAAGTAGAAATCACCCACCTTGAAACGCAGGCACATTCTCTGATTGAAGGCTCGCATATTATTCTGGCGACAGGATCAAACCCGATCACCTTACCTTGCGCCCCGATAGACAATGAATTTATTATTGATTCCATTGCGGCGTTAAATCTTAAAGAAGTACCCAAAAAACTGGCCATTATCGGCGCGGGAGTGGTCGGTCTTGAATTGGCAAGCATCTGGCATAGACTGGGAGCAGAAACGATACTGTTGGAAGCGCAGGAAAACTTTTTATCCTTGGTTGATCAACAAATTTCGGGCGAGGCTTATCGCATCTATCAGCAGCAGGGTCTTGATTTACGTTTGGGTGCCCGTGTTATTTCTGCAAAAAAGGGTAATAAAAAAGTAACCGTAGAGTATCAAGACCAAGACGGCACTCACAGTCTGCGTGTCGATAAACTGATCGTTGCTTGTGGTCGAAAACCAAATACCGGCGATTTGGCCGCACCTGAAGCTGATTTATTACTGGATGACAACGGCTATATCCATGTTGACGATAATTGCCGCACCAACCTGCCTGGCGTTTATGCCATTGGTGACCTCACTTTACTGGGGCCGATGCTGGCACATAAAGGCATAGAGGAAGGCGTATTTGTTGCCGAACTGATTGCCGGCATCCATAACCCTATTAACTACGACAACCTCCCTTGCGTGGTTTATAGCGAACCTGAAATTGCCTGGGTAGGTCAAACCGAACAAGCGCTGAGAGCCACCGGTGAACCTGTCAAAATTGGCATCTATCCTTTAACTGCAACCATTCGTG
>CAIUYS010000595.1 GCA_903903365.1 uncultured Methylococcaceae bacterium | reverse complement strand
GATCATGAAGTTAATTTAAAAATTCTGCTAACCGGTTTACAAAAGAAACACGTTATTGCTGACTATCAACCGTTATTTATCAGTATGACTGACGCTGTTTGCCAACAGGTATTAGCCAATAATTATGCCCAGAGCCTTTGTTTATCCTTAGAGCAATTACGCAGTGCCGATAACGCCCCCACTTTTTTGCAACTGGCAGAGCGCCTGGAAGCCGTCGGCTTTTTGGATCGGGTAGTTGAATCTTTCCCGCCCGGAAAAACCATTTTAGCCAGACATGGACAACTAATAACCCGTCCTGAACTTGCCGTATTAATGGCCGCCAGCAAAATGTACTTAACCCGGCAAATACAAGATCAAACCGCTTTGCTACACGATGAATGCTGTGCCTGTTATTTACAGGCCTATTTTCCCGAGCAGGTTAATACGCATTATAAAAACGACTTATCCACCCATCCTCTGGCCAGTGAAATTAAAGCCACCATCGTCAGTAATAAAATAATCAATCAAGCGGGATGCAGCTTTTTAAGTCTGGATAGCGACAGCGAAAACGCCAACATACTGGATCATGTCGGTTGTTATTTGACCTTTGACCGGGTTTTGGATGGTGATGCACTGCGTGAGTCAATTTATGCACTGGACAATAAAATAACGGCTGCTATTCAATATCAGTATTTGAACCAGCTTGAAAAAATGCTCACCGGTTTTTGTCGCTGGGCTTTATTGCATAATAAAAACATACGCCCGGATACCCAAACCATCACTTGTTATAGCCGCTATTTACAGGACTTTGAGCATTATTTTAATCAACAAGATAACCTTCAATTTAAACAACAAATACAAACCTATCGACAAGAAGGTTGTTCAGAAGTGCTGGCACAAAGGCTGACGTTTATAACCCGTCTTAATGATTTTCCGTTTATCGTTTCGTTATCCGCTGAAACCGCAACCGACTTCGTCACCGTCTACCAGTTGTTGAATGAAATCACCGGTTATCTGGGCTTGCATGAAGTCTACGAGCAACTGGCAAAAATGCCTCCGCATGATTATTGGGAGCAAAAAGTATCAACTGATTTACAGGCGGATATAAAACGCATCTTATGTCTGTTGATTAACAATATTCTGTTAAGCGCCGCTGCAAACTGTGCAGACTACTTTGATTTACCCTCTGAAAAACAAAAAATCAATCAATACCGACGAATTTATCAAGAAATAAAATCGGTTTTTCCGGCAAACCTGATGCCTTATATTGCGTTAACCAAAGCACTGGAGAAGTTGGTTGCGTAAGTCCGGTTTTAAAAAAATCCTCACACGCGTTTATAGGATTACTATAAAATATTTTGCCAGAGGGAAGGAACTCACTTCCCGGCCTGTCATGAAGCCACTACCCCCTTTTTTTGAGGTTAAAATGAACCACAACCGTTTTTTTGGTAACAGCACATCGGTACTGTTGTTTGGATTTTTAATCACCCATTCCTTAAATACATTGGCTGATAATACTTGGAGCTATCATCAAGAAAGTGACAGCTTAACCAATCAAACGTATAGCTTTGCCCAATCACCGTTGCCCCGCCCCGGTCTTTATGACGATATGATGCTGGAAATTGTTTGCAAAGATAATAAATTACAAGCCGTTATTGACGCAGATGACTTGATCGCCTCGCAAGGCAGCCGCTTTAATTTGGAATATCAAATCGACAAAAAAAAACCGGCTACGGTGCAAATGAAAACCTTCCCCGACTCCAAGCGCAAAGGCTATTCAAACGAATTTGCCAAAAGCATGGCTGATGATCTGCTGACAGGGCAAGCGGTTTTTATTCGTGTTAACACCATGTTACGAACGGTTTTATCAAGCTCAATCGCCTTGGATAATGCTGCCGCCCCCATTAAACGGATATTTGCTGATTGCGGTCTTGGCGTAGCCAGTAACGTTGCCACTGAACCTGCCTATAGTCTGACCGGATTTGAACAGGAATTTAGCAAACTGACTGAAGTGCAACAACAGCAAGTATTGGCTAAAATCAAAAAAATAATGGCGGAAACAAAATAATGGCGCATCATCACAACCACTCTCATTCTGAAAAACATCACCACCCTGCCCCCACTAACCAAGGGCGAACTTTTGTAATCACCATCTTTCTAAATATGGTTTATGTAGCGGTTGAATTTGTCTACGGATTTTTGGCTAATTCAACGGCACTCATAGCCGATGCCGGTCATAATGTCTCCGATGTACTTGGCTTGTTATTATCTTGGGGCGCTGTGGTTTTAGCACGCAAACAGCCCAGTAAACGTTATACTTATGGGCTGCGCAGCACATCAATTCTGGCTGCGCTGGCCAACGCCATGTTACTGCTGGTGGCTTGCGGCGCGATTGCCTGGGAAGCAATTCATCGCTTTTCGCAACCCCCCATTATCGAAGGTCTAACGGTATCCATTGTGGCAGCCATTGGCATCCTCATCAATGGTTTGTCTGCGTTGCTGTTAATGAAAGGCAGTAAAGGCGATTTAAATATTCGCAGCGCTTATCTGCACATGGCCGCAGACACCGCAGTATCACTGGCCGTGGTACTTGCCGGAATCGGTATGCTTTATACCGGTTGGTACTGGCTAGACCCGGTTATGAGTCTGGTTATTGTGGTCGTCATTGTCTTCGGCACTTGGGGTTTGCTGCGTGAATCGCTGCAACTGGCCATGTGTGCGGTGCCGGCACAAATTGATGTCCCTGCCATTGATGCCTATCTATGCCAATTAGAAGGGGTAACAGACATTCATGATCTGCATATTTGGGGTTTGAGCACCACCGAAAATGCGCTAACCGTCCACTTGGTCATGCCCAACGGTCACCCGGGCGATAGCTTTATTGATGATTGTGTACGCACACTTGAAGAACACCACGCCGTTCATCACTGCACCTTGCAAATTGAGCAGGGCACCACTCATCACACCTGCTCTCTGACGGTAAAAAAACAGCCTGTTGAGCATCACCACCACCATCATCATTAATATCA
The DNA here is from genome assembly GCA_903903365.1 of uncultured Methylococcaceae bacterium. Taxonomy (GTDB): domain Bacteria; phylum Pseudomonadota; class Gammaproteobacteria; order Methylococcales; family Methylomonadaceae; genus Methylobacter_C. Next base: position 121 of record CAIUYS010000595.1, on the reverse strand, counting down.
GGCCGGAATAAGGCCACCCAAGCGTAGCGCGTGGTTGCGTTTCCGGCATATCGTACAGAGTGCCGGAAACGCTTATTCTCGCTTGCGCTCGAAAAGCCTTATTCCGGCCTACACCAGATGG
>CAIUYS010000594.1 GCA_903903365.1 uncultured Methylococcaceae bacterium | reverse complement strand
GGTGCGCAAATTATTTTGGGTAATACCTTTCATTTAATGCTGCGACCAACGACAGGTGTGATCAAGGCACATGGTGATTTGCATGACTTTATGCATTGGGATAAGCCAATTTTGACCGACTCCGGCGGCTTTCAAGTGTTCAGTTTGGGTGCGTTAAGAAAAATAACCGAAAAAGGCGTCACCTTTAAATCGCCGATAAACGGCAGCGCTATTTTTATGGGGCCTGAAGAGTCCATGCAGGTGCAGCGTGATTTAGGCTCTGATATCGTGATGATTTTTGATGAATGTACGCCTTATCCTGCCACTGTTAACGAAGCTGCCGATTCCATGCGCTTATCGTTGCGCTGGGCGGCGCGTAGTAAAACGGCGCACGGCGATAATTTGTCAGCGTTGTTTGGCATCGTTCAAGGCGGTATGTATGAACATTTGCGTCAGGAATCGATAGACGGTTTGCTGGATATCGGTTTTGATGGTTATGCGATTGGCGGTTTGTCGGTCGGAGAGCCCAAAGAAGAAATGATGGCGACATTGGATGCCATTCATAGCAAAATGCCGGTCGATAAACCACGTTATTTAATGGGCGTGGGTACACCGGAAGATCTTGTTGAAGCTGTTCGACGCGGTATTGATATGTTTGATTGTGTCATGCCCACACGTAATGCACGTAACGGTCATTTGTTTACCAGCTTTGGGGTGGTAAAAATCAGGAACAGTCAATACGAGTTTGATAACACGCCGCTGGATGAGTCCTGTGACTGCTATACTTGTCGGAATTATTCAAGAGCCTATTTGCGTCATCTGGATAAATGTAAGGAAATGCTGGGTTCAAGGCTGAATACCTTACATAACCTGTATTATTATTTGGGCCTGATGCAGGGCTTGCGTGATGCGATTGAAAAGCAGGAGCTGGATATTTTTGTCCGGCAGTTTTACCAACAACGAGGAAAATCTATGCCGTCTATGGCATAATAACAAGATTTTTTAATGACTATAAAATTTGAGGATAATCATGAGTTTTTTTATTTCTGACGCTTTAGCGGCAGCGCCTGCTGCCACGCAACAACCAGGCATTGAAGGTATGCTGTTTCCACTGGGTATTCTGGCCTTTTTTTACTTTTTGTTTCTGCGTCCCCAATCCAAGCGCACCAAAGAAAAGAAACAAATGATTGCCGCGATGAGCAAAGGTGCTGAAGTAGTAACCTCTGGCGGTATTTTAGGTAAGGTTGTTGATTTGGACGATAATTTTGTCAAGATTGAAATCGCGGACAATACTTTTATTCAAGTGCAGCGCCAAAGCATTGAAAGCATGATGCCAAAAGGAACTTATAAAGCCATAACTAAAAAAATAGTTAAAGCTTAATATTATAGCGCGTAGCCAGTCAGTAACAGCTTACGTAAGCTGATGCACGGTTTAATTATTGGAATAACACATGCAAAACCATTTCCCCCTTTGGAAAAACCTATTAGTCCTGATTGTTTTTGGCATCGGGATTATTTATTCATTACCTAATTTATACGGTGATGATCCGTCTGTTCAGGTGTCATCGACGCAAACACCCCTCATAGGGCAGGATCAGGCAAATCAGATCGAGTCTGAAATTAAAACGGTCGGCGTTCCCGTAAAAGCGTTTGAGTTTAAAGACGGACGTATTTTAGCGCGGTTTACCAACACCGATGACCAGCTTAAAGTCGCTGATTTATTAAGAGACAAGATGGGCAGCAATTATACGGTTGCCTTAAATCTGGCACCCACAACACCCGCCTGGTTACGAGCTTTAGGTGCTGAAGCGATGTATTTGGGTCTCGATTTACGGGGAGGGGTACATTTTCTGCTGGAAGTGGATATGGATGCTGCGGCCAAGCAAGCTGAAGACCGCTATAACGATGATTTACGTCTGGCCTTAAGAAGTGCAAAAATGCGCTATCAGTCTGTTGCCAAAGATAACGGCTTTATAAAAATCACGCTGAAGTCGCCGGAGGATAAGCCCGAACTGATGGATCTGCTGGCGAAAGATTTTCGTACCCTGGATATTACCGAGCCGGAAAACCAAGATCAGGTTTGGCTAAAAGTGTCTGAAAAAGAAGTGCGCGAAATCAAAAAATTTGCCGTGTCGCAAAACATGACGACTTTGCGTAACCGGGTAAACGAGTTAGGAGTTGCGGAACCGGTCATTCAGCAACAAGGTGAAAATCGCATCATGGTGCAATTGCCGGGTGTTCAGGATACGACGCGTGCCAAGGAAATTTTGGGGACGACGGCCACCTTGGAATATAGACTGGTCGATACTGAACATGATGTACAGCAGGCCGTTGCCGGTCATGTTCCGGTTGGCAGTCGCTTGTATTATGAAAAAAAGGGTAATCCAATCCTGTTGGATCGTCGCGTTATTGTGACGGGCGACCAAATTGTTGATGCGTCTTCCGGTCAAGATCAGGACGGCAGGCCTTCGGTTAATATTTCCTTAAACGGCGTGGGTGCGGCCAAGATGGCTAAAACCACCCAAGTCAGTGTTGGCAAGCCAATGGCGGTGGTCTTTATAGAATATAAAGTCGAGACAAAAGTAGTCAACGGTCAAAAAGTACGTCATAAAGAGAAAGTTGAGAAAGTTATCAATGTAGCCACTATCCAGGGCGTGTTTAGTAAACGTTTTCAAACCACCGGTTTGGACAGTCCGCAGGAAGCACGTAATTTGTCACTGTTGTTAAGGGCGGGCGCATTGGCAGCACCGGTTGATATTGTTGAAGAACGTACGGTAGGGCCCAGTCTTGGACAAGATAACATTGATAAAGGCATGTTGTCGTTTGTTGTGGGTTTTGGTTTGGTTGTGCTGTTTATGGCGGTTTATTATCGACTGTTCGGCATGATTGCCAATCTTGCGTTGGCGTTTAACGTGGTGATTGTTGTTGCCATCTTATCGATGTTGCAGGCAACGTTAACGTTACCGGGTATTGCCGGGATTATC
>CAIUYS010000593.1 GCA_903903365.1 uncultured Methylococcaceae bacterium | reverse complement strand
GCCGTTTCATTTTGAATGGTTTCTGATTGCAGGGTAAATTGATCTTGAGTGGTTAAATTACGACGCTGTTCGCGCAGGATTTTACCCAGCGCCGGACTTAAGCCTGCCAGACTGATTTTTTTATCTGCACTTTTAAAGTCGCCTTCAATTTCTATCGCTTGGGCATCTACTTTGGTTTTTTGCTCGGTGTAATTTTCAATTTTGGCAGTAATAGCCTGCAAGTCTCGACTGTATTGAATATTCTCCCGGGTTATGGTTTGAATGAGAGAGTGCTTTCCAGACAGTTCTTTTTCTGCCTGACTGAGTGCATCCTGCATGTCCTTGGCTTCTTGCTCGCGCCGATCAGTAGACAGACTTTCTATTGCCGTAGTAATCGGGGTTAGCGCATTTTTTTGTATGTCCAATAACCGAAACCCGGATTTAAGTAATTCAACCCGTACCGGATTACTAATCGCTTCAACCTCCAGTGCTTTTAATTCTGCCGTGCGTGACTCAACCAGTGTTTTTAAATAAACCTGTCTGGCTTCCGCTTCCAGTTTTGAGCCCGCTTTATCAGCAGTCCCCTCCAGTTTTTTTTGTGTCGCTTCAAGATCTTGTTTTGCCGTTACCGTCTCATCTCGAATAAGTTGCGGACGACTCTGTTGCAAAGCCAGTTCATTTTCCAGCTTTTTTAATTGCTCATCTAACGTGCTTATTTTTCCTTTCTCAATAATTAAACGTTGATCCAATTCTTCAGTGGGTATCTTGGTAAAATCTTCGTTTTTTTGTTTAGAGACCCTTAACAGCGTTTGTTCAATTTCTTTTTGCAGTTTTTTGGTTCGCTCTGGCGCTTGCTTTAATGCTTGATTAAAATCAGTGATTCGCGCCTTAAAGTTTTCAGTGTTAACCAGGTTATCTTGCGCCGTTTGATAAATAGAAAGCACCTTGGATTTTAACGCGTCATCAAGCCCTTCGCGGGTATTGATAGCCTCAATTTTAGCCTGTAAGGTATCTTTGGTAATCTCAAACGTGATATTTTTTTGCCCTTTATCTGGTGCAACCGTTTTTGCCCCGGCGTCTGCCAGCCCAAAAAAGGTCAATAACAATAAAAAAAGCAGGGAGTAAATCTTGGAATAAATAACAGGGAGATCAATGGATTTCATAGAATAAAGCTAAAGCCGGCGGTAAATAAACAGAAGGATCTTAAAAATTGGACATTGCGCTATCATAAACCGCTTTACTATATACGAGATGAACAGTTTTTGTCGCTTTTGTTTGCAGAGCATTTCAAGATTGAATTGGCAAGGCGTAATCTACCAAGCCCCGCCGAGCGTGCATTGATTTTTAGTGGGAACTGACCGCCAACCCACAGCCAACAAGAGACATTAGATACTTAACAGAAAATTCTGTTATTGCCTGTTTATCTTATTGTCAGTTATTGCCATTTATTACCCTTATTTATAGTTAATTGCGCCACCAGTATATAATAAAACCCTAGAAAAAAAGCGGCCTTGAGGGTGTAATCAGCACCAGCAAGGCCTTACCGATTAACTTATCAGACAGGGTTAAGCAATGGCTGAAAGCATCATATCAGAAAGCCGATGGTTACCCTATAAGAACAATTATGGCAACTATCACAGAACGCACCGCACAAGATGGAACTTAGAGCTTTAAAGCAGAAGTCAGGCTGAAAGGCTACCCAGCACAACGCGCCACCTTCAAGCGAAAAACGGACCCTAAGAAGTGGGTACAAGATACCGAGAGTGCCATTAGAGAGGGGCGACACTTCAAAACCGCCGAAGCGAAAAAACATACCTTTGCTGATTTGGTGGACAGGTACATTAAGGATGTATTACCGACAAAGCCCAAGCAAGCATCACACCAAAAGCAACAGCTTACATGGTGGTCTGAAAAAATGGGCGACTATCTATTATCTGATATAACCCCGGCTTTAATTGTTCAATATCGGGATGAACTTGCAACAGGGGTAACACCAAGAGGCGCACAAAGAACCCCGGCCACAGTGGTTCGATACATGGCGGCCTTCGTGTACATAGATTTCATCGATTGAACCGTCCTCCATAATTCTGATGCGTTCACAATCGATTTGAATTATTGTTTTTGGTTTTCGCTGATGCACTGTGTAAATGACTACAGCAATTTGAACGGTTTGATTCGCGAACTTCGTAAGGGCGCCGACTTTACCCGAATACAATTCGTTGAAAGTTTTTTGTGAAATAGGAAAGATGGCCTCTTCCTCGACAATAAATATGCGGTAACCGATACTCATACGACCCTATCTCTCATGATTCAACCAAGCTCTTACGACCGTCGCCAGGGATGTCGGTTGCGTCGAAACATGCCACATAAATCCGGTTGCCCAGGACATCTGTTTGCAGCAGTGCTTTGGGTTATGTGAAGCAGAATTATACATTTTCTATAATCCGCATGAAAATTACAGTTGCTATTTAAGGTATTGATTTACTATATAAACGTACAGAATAACCTGGAAAATATGGACGCTGACAACTGTTAAATTTTCAACGGTGATTAAACAAAATAGGTGGGCTGTCTGTTTTTGGCCAATTATATACTCATTATTCACTGCTGACTGGAAACTGCATGACAATAAGACTGCTCAACCTAATTTTAGGAGTTTGTCATGAATCAAGATACCAATGATCAAAAGAACCATCAAGCCCCTTGGAACAAGGGCAAATTGATTAGTCAGAAATCACTTCTCAAATTGAAAGAGATTTGGGAAATTCGCATTCGTTTGCAAATGACTAAGAACATTCGTGAATTGGCGTTATTCAACTTAGCCATTGATAGCAAGTTACGCGGATGCGATCTGGTCACACTTCGAATAAGCGATGTAGCTCAAAGTAACCGCGTGTCATCGCGGGCCATTATCATGCAACAAAAAACGCATCGCCCTGTTCAGTTCGAGATAACCGAACAAACTTGAGATTCACTTGAAGCGTGGATCAACCAAATCAAGCTCAAATCCGATCAATATCTTTTCCCGAGTCGAATTCATAGTTCGCCTCATCTCTCAACCAGGCAATATGCTCGCATTGTCGAACACTGGGTAAAGTCTATTGGTCTCGATCCTGCTGCTTATGGAACCCATACTATGCGGCGAACAAAAGCCACACTTGTCTATCGGAGAACCAAAAATTTGCGGGCTGTACAACTTTTACTGGGTCACACTAAACTTGAAAGCACATTCAGATACCTCGGTATCGAGGTCGATGACGCTCTTGAAATATCGGAACAAACCGAAATTTAGATTTAAGAAAGTATATCTGCGACCGTTGAAAAACGGTCGCATCTCCAAAGCGGACGTTTATATCAGGGAAATAAACTGATGGTTAAAGGCTCACTAACGACCCAGACTGTGTGAAAACTCAAAATCACCAATACCGGTGGAAATAATTAACGGATTATTGATTAAATTACACTTTAAAATGGGAGTAACCATTGATAGTTGACTCTGTTTTTACAAGTAAATGGAGTAAATTCAACCTCTGAAGATTTTGTTTGTGAGTTTTCACACAGTCTGGGTCGATAGCTGGCGGTCAGCTCCAACTAAAAACCAACACAATCTCGGAGGGGCCTGGGCTAGGGGATATTTTTTAAATAAATCCCCCCTCTGGCTATCATCTAAATTTATTAATGCCGCGCCGGTTTGTCATATAAATCGTTAAACAATTTAACTACCAGTAATATCATGGCTTGAGTCAATTCAATGGCGGGTACCCGACTGACCTGTTCAGCAGCAAATTCATCAATACATTCATTCAAAAACTTCACCAAGCCCAGCTGAAGTATATTCTGTTTATACGTCGCAAAATGTTCCTGAATCCCCTCTCTCTTCGCTTCATCAAAAGACCGGTTTTGCAGTAATAAAGCAAACTCGGCTTCCAACAGAACGGCTTGCTTTTCCATCCAGGTGGGGTCGTCGATAGATTTTGGCGTGCCACCAAACGATTTTTGATACACACAGAGCACATCAAAACACAAATCCATAAACAGGTGCGCCATATCCTGATTTTGATCCGCAACAATAGACGTAAATATGCCAAATAGTGTTTGGAAAAGCTGAGGCTGATCTATCTCAAATTGAGACATAATTATTTGGGCATCGTCTTCTTCTATGTTTTTGGCATATTTCAGGGCTTGATATAGCTCGCTTTCAGTTAGTTCGTGCATGGTGCTCCCGGTTTAGTCTGGATAAGAAATTAATATTGATGCGCTTTTCAGCGTTGCTTGTCATTAGTTGTCATTGAAGGTTCTGCCGCCTTGTTCAACGATAAGCGCCTTTTTTAACATTAAAACAACTTCAGGATAAGTGTCATATACAAGTTTAATATCCTTGTAATATTCAATGACGTTAAAAGGCTCTTGATGTTGTCGCTCAATGGCTCTAACAAGAACCGACCGAAATGTGGGCGATACCGTAACCATTCTGAGCGCTTTTATGATGCTGGTACTGGAATCCACTAAAACCAGATTAAAAGGCAGGTAACTATCGTGATCTTCTATTTCCTCATCCTGAACCAGATGAATGGTAAAAGCCAAATCGGACCAATCAAGAAATCCCTCTATTTTAAATAAAAAAAACAAAAGGTTTTTTTCAGCGAACAATCCAAATGAAGACACGCCATTTCGGAATGCAGCAATATTTTTTTCTGACAATGAAAAATTAAAAACCAGCATGGGCGCACCACTATTTAAAATGATACTCATACTTTCCTCCGGCACGTTAAACGAAAAGGTCTTGCCGACTGTTAAGCTAAGAATGTCCATCGCAATGCTCTATGTATAGTATGATATTAGCCCTTATCATAGCATTTATTAAACCTGACATTTAGCCTGCTCTGTTTTTTAGCTGTCAAAGCACCTGATACCTGACAGAAAAACAGGAAAAAGCCACCGGATTTAGTATCATCAATATTTATTAACATGCCAGGAAACAAAATGCCGGGTCAACTCGAACCTGAACAATTAAAATCTGATCTTATTTTGCCCAAGGTTGTCCAGGGCATCATGCTAGCATTACTGATAACTTATATTATCGTCTGCTTGATTTTTGGCGACCAGATACAACAACCCCTGCCGGAAACTCAGCGAGTCCTGATTAGAACCCTACTCTACATTGTGGCCATCGCCACCTTGCCGTTGACTAATTTACTTCGGTACATTCAACTGCGAATTAATCAAACCATGCCATGCTCAAATATGGCATCCAGACTGGAGGCAAAAAAACGTTATTTAGTGACGATTATTGTATCCATGTCACTGATCGAAAGCGTTGGTATTTTTGGCTTTGTCATGTTTATTTTAGGGGACAACTTTAATACGTTGTTTATATTCTCAGGAATATCTGCCTTAGGACTGTTTTTATATCGACCTAAAGTGAATGAATACGCGGCTATTGTTGAAGCGCTGACTACAGAAAAAACATGAATACGGGGAAGTCGTTTAAAGTTG
>CAIUYS010000592.1 GCA_903903365.1 uncultured Methylococcaceae bacterium | reverse complement strand
CTTGTTTGCGGGATATTGCCCGACACTTCCATTAAAGCCAATAAGCGCTCGATGCCCATGGCAAAACCCACGGCAAAATTGGGCTTGCCACCCAACTGTTCAATCAGGCCATCATAACGGCCACCGGCACACACCGTACCTTGTGAACCCAGTTCGTCCGTCACCCATTCAAACACGGTCTTGCTGTAATAATCGAGTCCGCGCACTAATCGGGTGTTGATTTCGTAACTAATACCCAAGTCGTTCAAAGTGGCCGTTAAGGTATTAAAATGTTGCAGACTTTCTTCACCCAAATAGGCCATTAATTCTGGCGCATTGGCGACCAGCTTTTGCATGGCCGGATTTTTGGTGTCCAGAATGCGCAAGGGATTGGTTCCCAGTCGACGCAAACTGTCTTCATCCAACTCATCCAGATGTGCCTGAAAATAACTGACCAATGTTTCCCGGTAAACCAGTCGCTCAGCAATAGTACCCAAAGAATTTAGCTGTAGGCGCACCTTATCGCGAATACCCAGCTTTTTCCATAAGCGATCCATTAGCAGAATTAATTCGGCATCAATATCAGGACCGGACATCCCATAGGTCTCAACGCCCAACTGAATAAACTGGCGATAACGTCCCTTTTGTGGACGTTCATGGCGATACATCGGTCCGTAATACCATAATCGGTGTACCTGATTATGTAATAATCCATGCTCCAGACAAGCTCTAAGACAACCGGCCGTTCCTTCCGGCCGCAAGGTTAATGAATCTCCGTTACGATCATCGAAGGTGTACATTTCTTTTTCGACGATATCGGTCACTTCACCAATAGAGCGTTTGAAAAGTTCTGTTTTTTCAACAATGGGTAGCCGAATTTCACTATAGCCATAAGCACTGAGTACGTCTCTTAACCTTTGTTCTGCGTACTGCCAAAGGGGTGTTTGATCAGGAAGCACATCGTGCATCCCGCGAATTGCTTGTATATTATTTGCCATAAGGGTCAGAATAGCCTGTTATTGTAAAACCGGCTTGATTTGTTTTGCTTCATCTGAAAGCGGAAATTTTTCCAATAACAAGTTTTGATATTCTTTTGCCAGCGCTTGATTACCCAAGGCGCGTTCTGTTTGCATACCAAACCATAACGTGCCGGAGGTATGATCTGCAACACTCAGGTATCGTTGTAAATAGCCTTTTGCTGCCCAATACTCGCCGCTTAGATAACTCATTTTTTGCATTTCCAGCAATGCCGGCGCGTAAGTATTATTAAGTGTCAGTGCTTGCTTAAAGTAAGCTTTGGCACTTTGTTGTTGTTTCATTGCCAACTGGCACCGCCCGGCATTGGTTAAGGCCAACCACTGCCGGTCGTTTAACTGGGTCGAAATCGCCTGAGTCAGTAAAGCCATGCCTTGTTCATATTCACCACGGTCACACAAAAACCGGCCATAGTTGTTTTGGACACTCCAATCATCCGGCGATACATCCAGTGCACGCTCATAATTCTCTTGAGCCAGCTTATAGTCATTTAATTTTTCGTATAAAAAAGCAAAAGCATTATGTACTTGGGAATTATTGGGGTCTTTTTCTTGTGCCAGTTGTAAATTTTCTTTGGCTATTTCCAGCTTACCCAAATCCATGTACCGCACCCCCAACTGCAAATAAATACTGGCAGAATCATCACTTTTGGTGTCTTTGTCAAACAAGGAGGTGCAAGCCGTTAATACAACCACTAAAAACAGGCCACAAGCCAAGCGAATAAAGACTTGTGTTGCCTTAGGCAGCACGTTCCGCGCCCACTACCTTTAACTTGAGATGCCTGCGACTTTTATCTTCAACCTGTCCAACCAGTTGACCGCACGCCGCATCAATATCTTCGCCGCGCGTCTTCCTGATCGTGGTCACTATTCCGGCATCGTTTAAAACCGTTTTAAAGCGATTAATGGCTTCTTTGCTTGAGCACCGATAAGCGTTATTGGGAAACGGATTAAAGGGTATTAAATTAAGTTTTGACGGTACTGTTTTTAACAACTTAATGAGTCCGCGAGCATCGTCCATGGAGTCATTAATACCATCAAGCATCACGTATTCAAAAGTAACGGTGCGCCGTGGTGCAATCTTTGCATTATCCCTGCACGCTTCCATTAACTCCTTTAACGGATATTTTTTATTAATCGGAACCAATTCATCTCTTAACTCATCAGTCACCGCATGTAATGATACCGCAAGACTCACATCACAGACTTGCGTCAAACGATACATGGCCGGCACCACACCTGATGTGCTAATAGTTACCCTGCGCTTGGAAAGCCCAAAAGTAAAATCATCCATCATCAAATTCATGGCAGCAACCACATTATCAAAATTAAGCAAAGGCTCGCCCATGCCCATCATGACCACGTTGGTGATTTTTTTGGTCGCCCCCAAACGTTTTTGCGCAACAATAACCTGACCAATAATCTCGGCCGTCGTCAAATTACGATTAAACCCTTGTTGAGCTGTAGAACAAAAAGTACAGGCTAATGCACAACCGATTTGTGATGACACGCATAAAGTGCCGCGCCCTTCTTCAGGTATAAAAACCGTTTCGATTCTATTGCTGCAACTGGTTTGCAAGGCCCATTTACGGGTGCCGTCACTGGCGATTTGTTCAATCACAATCTCGGGAGTGGCCAGGTAGCAATTTTCATTGAGCCAGACACGCAACGGTTTGCTTAAATTAGTCATCAGGTCGAAATCTTCTACGCCTTCCTGATAAATCCATTTAAGCAACTGGGTTGCCCGAAAAGGTTTCTCGCCCAATTCAACAAAAAAGGCCGCAAGACCTTTTCTGTCGTAATCGAGCAAATTAAACCGTTTGGAATTAACGGGTTCTTGCACAGATTTCATTGTCTGAGAAAAAGAAAGCAATTTCTCTTGCAGCCGTTTCAACCGCATCTGATCCATGTACTGCGTTTTCATCAATGCTGGCAGCAAAATCAGCGCGAATGGTGCCGGCAGCAGCTTCTTTAGGGTTGGTGGCGCCCATTATTTCGCGATGTTTAAGGACTGCGTTTTCGCCTTCCAAGACTTGCATGATCACAGGACCTGAAACCATAAAGGCAACCAAATCCTTAAAGAATCCGCGCTCACTGTGTTCCGCGTAAAAACCTTCAGCTTGTTCTTGAGTCAGGTGCAGCATTTTTGCAGCAACAATTTTCAAATCATTTTTTTCAAAACGACTGTAAATTTCACCGATAACATTTTTTGCAACAGCGTCAGGTTTAATAATTGAGAAAGTGCGTTCTAGTGCCATTATGTTTTAAAACTCCAAAGTAACAGTAAATAAAATATTTGAATTGCCGATTATACCCGATAAGCGACACATTGTAGATAAACGACCCTGCTTATATCTACGGTGTACGATCTATATCTGCGCCTTCTTTGACCGGGATCATCAAATCTTCAGGACTTATACCCAATAATAAAGCCATCGGACTGGCGATAAAAATAGACGAATAGGTACCAAAAAATACGCCAAACAGCAGCACAATGGAAAAGTTATGGATAATTTCACCGCCCAGAAAAAACAGGGAAACCAGCACTAAAATAACCGTTAAAGAAGTCATAATAGTTCGGCTTAAGGTGACATTAACCGAGATATTCATAATTTCTTCGGTCGATTTATTTCTTAATAATCGAAAATTTTCACGGATACGGTCATAAACCACAATAGTATCGTTCAAGGAATAACCGATCAGCGCCAGCACTGCGGCCAATACCGTCAAGTCAAATTCCAGTCCTAAAATGGAAAATAATCCCAAGGTAACCACCACATCATGAATAGTCGCGATAACGGCACCCGTAGAAAACTTCCATTCAAAGCGCCAG
>CAIUYS010000591.1 GCA_903903365.1 uncultured Methylococcaceae bacterium | reverse complement strand
TGTAATTATTCAGACCCCTTAACCAAAGGAAGTCTGGGTACAGAAAATCCCGCCCGCCGTTGACGAATTACCGCCGCCAAAAAAATCCACGGCGACTGTTGACGAATACGGCAGGTTTCAATAACGCTGATCAGAATCGCCAAAATTCTCGAGCCATCTTCGGTGCGTGTGCCATGACAAATGCTTCTTAAAATTACCCAATGACGTAATGCCTGCTCAGCCTCGTTGTTGGTCAGCGGTAAATGTGGATATGCCAATACCTGAAAAATAGCCTCCCAGTCGTTGAGCATTTCTCTGGCCAATGCGCGTGCCTTGCTATGCGTTGCCGACGCACTCATTGCTTCACAGGCGCTCCGGTAATCAGACAAAGCACCTTGATAAGTGATCGGCAGTGCTTGATCTGGCGGCATTTCCCGAGCCGCATAGACCGCATTAATCAGCGTGTCCAGCAGCAAGTTCGTCTGTTCGCCAAACAAGCGTGCCGTCATGTCCAGACTGTCTTTTAACCCTTCGGCCTTACGTGTCAGGTGCGCCCAACAACGAAGGCGCTTAAGGTAATAACGGTAAACTTGCCAACCGTCACTCATCAACCAGCCTTGAAAACCGTTGCCTAATACATTTTTCAGTAATTCTGAGCCGCGATCGGCGATCCAGTAAACGATCACATCTTGACCGCAGAATACCCACAACCAAAGCAGCGCGTTCAGTTCTCGCCAGGATGTTTCGTCGACATGCAGCAAACCACTGTTTTGTACCGCTTCCACCAATTCGTCTTCAACGGGCAATACCGCCGCTCCGCTTTCATGCAAGGTGGCGTGGATCGTGCCGACACTGATCGCCAAGCCCAACCAATCATTCAGGAATTCCTGTGTCCGCAGCCGTGACAGGCGCATCCGGTAAGCCAGACAAACAATAAGTGCCGCAAGGCCCGGGCCGACAAGACGCCATTCCGACAATAAGATGGTTGGCGTTAAATGATGTGACACCTGTCTATGCGGGGTTTGTTGTGTGCAATGCCCACAGGTACAAACCGTTTCATAATAGGTGTGTTTGGTATTGGTCAAATGGATACCGGGCTTGTTCGAGTCAGCCCACTCCAAATCAACTGTTTCAAAGGCGGTATAGGCTTTCGCTGTATCTGGCATTAATTCGCGGTCACAGCGTACACAATTTTCCGGGTAATGATGCGCTTCCGTGGTTATCTCTATCTTTTGCTCGCGTCCGTAGCCGGGTGCCCCAAGTTGTTTGCCAGCTTTTCGTGTGTCGTTTGTGGCAGCTTCCGGCTTCTTGGTGGGGTGTGCCTCGTCCACCTCAGCAGGTGTTTTTTCCTCAGATCCGGTTTTCGATGCGTCTTCGGTGTCCAGGATTTGATCATCTTCGCCAGAAAATTCATCCTGCCCTTGTTGTTCCTGTTCCTGACCTTCTTCGCTGGTATTAGTCTTATCCCACGGCAGATCACTACTGGGTGGCCGTGAACTATTCCGCGATGTTTGTTTCAACCGCTCCCTCGCTTCTTTTAAGTCGTAGAGTAGTTTGACGGATAATCGACGCAGAACTTCCTCTGGCAATTCCAGTAATTCTTCTTCAGTCAGTTGCAGTAGATCATGGTCGCTTAATCTCATGGGAAATAATATAGTGCTTTTTTAGCCAAATTTTTAGGTTTTTGATGTTGGGGACTGAATAATTACAATTATCCAAACTCCAAAAAATATAGAAGCAAAACAAGGAACAGATTGGGAGTGGTGGATTGGTAGTAAGAATATTGGCTGGTTACGATATGCTGTTCAGGCAAAAAAACTTTATAAACCTTATTATGACCAACTTAATCATAAAGTTGGAAAAGAAAAAAAATGTCAAAATATCATTTTAAAAGAATATGCAGAAGCTAATAAAGCTATACCTCTTTATGCTTTATACAATTACATTGAATTGGATAATTATAAGCAGTTTTGGAACTGCAAAAACTCAGAGCCAGTAGTCACTCAGTTTGGCTGTACTGTTACTCCGCTTAAGAATGTAACCAAAGCCATAGGCGAGAAAGGAGGTAGAACTTTTGAAAAAATTCATGAATTTCCAGAAACTATTCCACTTAAATGTCTTGTATGCTGCCCAACTATCTTAGCTATCTATCAAGACAAAGAAGCTAAAAAAGCATCAATGGGTAAATTTGGTGTAGAAGCAAAAATCTACCAATCTGAGGAGGTA
>CAIUYS010000590.1 GCA_903903365.1 uncultured Methylococcaceae bacterium | reverse complement strand
CTCTTTGGCAAGGCAACGTATGACGGACAGCACTTCATTGACACTGGTTGGCTCCAGCGCTGAGGTGGGTTCGTCAAGCAGGATGATCTGTGGCTCCATCGCCAGGCAGCGAGCAATAGCCACGCGTTGTTGTTGGCCGCCTGAAAGCTCGTCCGGAAAACTGTTGGCTTTCTCGGCTAGTCCTACCCGCCTCAAAAGTTCCATGGCCTTTAGCTGTGCCGCCGCTATGCCCAGCCCCTTAAGCTTGATGGGGCCGATAGTCAGGTTTTCGAGTACAGACAGGTGTGGAAAAAGATTTAATGATTGAAACACCATGCTCATTTTCTGGCGTAGCTGAGCCACATCGGTCTTTTTATCAAGAATATCTACGCCATTGATATGGATAGTTCCCCCGCTTGGATATTCAAGCAAATTAAGACACCGTAGAAAAGTGCTTTTACCGATACCGGAAGCACCGATGATGGAGACCACCTCACCCGTTTTTATTTCCGTCGTGATGTCCTTCAGGACGACCAAGTCACCGAATTTTTTTGACAAATGCTCAACGGTTATCATGCCTTACCTTCCCTGCGTCGTTTGTATTTTGGGTCGCTAATTCGCTCAAGATAGTCCAGTGATTTAATCAAAACCCACGTTAGAATAAAATATAAAATTGCCGTGATGATCAGAGGAAAGATTCCGTCAAAGGTACGACTGCGAATAATATCTGCGGCCTTTGTCAAATCCTGTACAGCGATGTAACCGACAATAGAGGTCATCTTGACCAAGGCGATAAATTCATCCTTATAAACCGGTAAAATACGCGGCACGGCCTGCGGGAGAACGATATACCGAAAAGTCTTTAATTTACTAAAGCCCATGGCGATACCGGCTTCTGTCTGACCTTTGTCTACTCCCTCAATGCCGATTCTAAAGATCTCGGACACGTAGGCGGAAAAATTTATCCCAAAGGCAATAATAGCCACCAGCACCGGATTGATATTGATTGAGGCGAAGACAACATAATAAATCAGCATCAAGAGAACCAGAACCGGAATTCCGCGAAGAATATTGATATAAACTTTGGCAGGCAAGTTGAGAACCGTTCGCTTCGACATGCGCATAAAACAGATCAACGCACCAAGCCCGGTTCCGAAGAGCATTGCGAACAGGGAAATGATAAAGGTCGTTTTTAATCCATCACAGATAAGAAGATAGCCGTTTTCCTGGATGATATTACGGTAAAAACTGTTGACGAGTTCGGAGAGGAATGCGGAAGATTCTGCTGCATTGGCACCAGATTCATTGCCAGCCAAAGGCTTACTGAAGGCAAACACGTTGGTTTCGAAGATTGTCGCCAGAATTAATAACATTAACAGTGTCTTTTGTTTCATGTCCCCTTCCCTGCATAGCTTATGATAGCTTTATTTGACGTCATTTTTATCGCCAGCATGGTAATGTCGTCTGATTGGGGCGCACCCTTGACATGGCGCGTCAGTTCTGAGCTTATGTAGTGAATCATTTCGAAAAGTTTTTCTTTTGGAGCCAATTGCAAAGCCTTCAGCAACTGCGCCTCGCCATACATTTCTTCTGTTGGGTTTCTTGCCTCAGTCACACCGTCTGTATAAAGAAACAAAGTATCCCCCGGTTTTAAAGTGATTCGTTCAGTCTCATAGATGGTTTCTATTAAGGGACCCAACATAAATCCCGGTTTCACAGTAAGATACTCTACACCCTGCGAATCAATAATCAGTGGCGGATTGTGTCCGGCATTGGCAAAACGCACGTCTCCGCTGATGATATCAAGGATGGCGCAAAACACCGTGGTGAACATGCAGCTTTCATTGTCCGAGGCGAGAATATTGTTAACGGAAAAAAGTATTTTATCAGGCTCACCCAGTCGCTGACCTTCGGTCTTTAGCAGGGTTTTGGCCACCATCATGTACAGGGCGGCTGGGATTCCCTTGTCAGAAACGTCCGCAATAAGAAAACAAAGATTCTTCTCGTCAATAAAAAAGAAGTCGTAGAAATCGCCGCCAATCTCTTTGGCAGGAACCATCGATGCGTAGATTTCAAATTCGGAATGCTCGGGAAAGGGAGGGAAAATGCGCGGTAGCAGGCTGGCCTGGATAATGGTGGCAAGTTTTAGCTCGCTCTGGATGCGTTCCTTGGCGGCTGTGGTCTCAGTCAGATTCTTGATGTATTCCTTAAGCGACTCCTTCATCACCTGAAAGTCGTGCGTGAGAATACCTACTTCATCATTCGACCGCGCCGTTGGCAATACCACATCAAAGTTTCCGGAAGCGATCTCATCGGTTGCCTCAGTCAGTAATTGCAGCGGTTTTATAATGGCTCTGGCAATGTAAATGACCGCCAGGGTCAGCAGCAATATCCCGACAAACCCCATAACTGCCATGGTCATGCTCAACTTCCTGATATTCTCCAGAAGCTCTGCCTCAGGAAAAACGACGGCAAGCGTCCAACCAGTCGAGGGGATCGGCGCGTAATACATCCAACTCTTGAAGCCTGCCAGGCTGGTGTAATGAACGAAGCCGGACTCGCCCCTGATCATTTTCTTGCCTAGCTCTCTAAGCGAGGGATCATTGCGAGCCTCCGCGATGCTGAAGAACGTTTCGTTCATGATGGCGTCCTTTAGCACCGGGTGGGCAAGAATCATCCCGTTACGGGAGAGAAGGGCCGCGTAGCCCGTCTTAAGTATCTTGATGGAGGAAATAAGCGCCGTCAAAGAATCGAGAGAAATGTCTGATTCCACAATTCCCTTGAGTTGTTTCGTTCCGCCCGTTCTACCGTAAAACGGGGTCGAACAGGTAGACATCAGAATATTACCCCCACCTTCATCGAAATACGGTTCGCTCCATTCGAGCTTGCCCAACTCACGCGGAATTTGGTACCAATCCCAATACAGGTAAGGCACGTGCTGATAGGTATTTTCCAGATTGCTAAAAACGATCTTCCCCTTGTCCCGGTAATAATAGGGCGCATACAGGCGTACTGTAGCGCTGAAGGCATAGGGCTCAAAAGCAACGCCCGAGCCATAAATTTCGGGATTATTTTCGATGGTCGTTCTAAGCAAGGAATGGAGTCGTTGCCCGGTATAGCTGCCTGTCTCCAGCGAGTGGGCAACCCCTTCCGTCACTTTGGCAACCGCAGTCAACTGTATCTCTACCCGATTGACCAATGACATAACCAAGTTGCGGGCATTGCTTTCCAGCTCCTTTTGCAGGAAAACGCGTGACTGGTAATAATTATAGCCGAGCGACACGGCAAAAATGACAGCACTGAAAAGCGTGATAACCAAAGCGAGTCGGGTGACGATGCTATTTTTTCCCGGCATCAGCCCTCCACGAAAAGGCGGCGTAGTCCGGATAAGTGCGGATCAGACTCTGTTTTTGCAGTGCAAGGCATACAGCCAGATAGTCCGGCTCCTTTAGTTGTCCAAAATCTTCCTCGGGAGGAGCGGGCGTCATCAGATCCCGCATCCGGTCAAGCATCCATTTTTGATGCATCCTGCTAGCCGGCAATTGAGCTTCATGCATATATTTGAGGACGATGTCCAGTGCTTCGTCCGGATGATCAAAAGCGTAGCGCCATCCCTCGAGCGATGCCGTGACAAAGGCTGTTGCAAGGGCAGGATCTTTGTGGAGAGTCTTTTCCATCGTATAAATACCATCCTCCAAGAAATTCATGCCTTGATCTCTGAGGAAAATAACATTCAATTCATCAGGATCTATCCCGGAATCAATAATCGTGTGATACTCATTGAACCACATGGCGGATGTCACATCGACGCCACCGCGCAAAAAGAGATTAACGGTGTGGGACTTGCGCACTTCTTGAACCTTAACGTGGTGTTTGGCGAAGAGAGTACGGAACGGGATTGATTCATCGCCCCCGACCAAGCCCACTTTTTTCCCCTCCATGTCAGCAATGGTCTTAATGCCGGCCGCTTTTTTTGAAATCAGCATTTTCGACGATCGCTGAATGATTTGGGCCAAGTTAACGAATTCGATTCTTGCAGAGCGATGCTGTAGAGCGGTGGATAACCAAAGAATGGCGAAGTCTGCAATGCCTTTCTCTAAAGCTTCAACGGGAGAATGTCTAGCCCCGGCCCTGAGTATTTTGAGGTCAATGCCATTGCGCGCATAGATTCCCTTGTCAACCGCCACGTAATAACCGGCAAACTGAGCCTGTGGTTCCCACAGCGGCATGAAGGAAACCTTTTTCAATGGCGTTTCGGCTGCGCCAAGAGGAAACGCCACGGCATATACCATGAGCAGTAGAGACATAACTGCAATGATCGAATACTTCTTTGGTTGAGGACGTTTCTGATGCCAGATCTTGCTTATGATCACTTTTTTTAATCCTTCCGGACAAGGGCAACTCACTAAAAGGCCCACTATAACCAACCAATTCAGTGAGTTGTAGTTAATTTTGGTGTATGCAGTTGCTAATAGAAGCGGGTTATCCATTGCCTGATTCCGCCAACAATTACCGTCAACAAACTAAACCAAATCACACTATAAAAGTTTTGATAAAGTATACTCTGAAACTTTTTTTACAACCAGAGCCGAGTAGTTAGTGTAGTTAAAACATTTATCAAACCATTCTATTTTCGTTTAAGCCGTGTTCCAAAGAACAATAAGGACGGGCAAAGTAACAGCACTCAGTTGCTCCTTTATGGTTTCGTACACAGCAAACCCCTTGCCGTTATCTGCGGTAATCATTAAAGTCTTATCCAGATAGGGCTGTAGCAGGCTAATGATGGCGGGGGGCGTCAATACTGATCTGACCTCGTTTATCCTTGAAGCCATATTTCTTTTTACGTTTCTTGTGGCATTGGCACAAATGCGTATGCAAAATGCCTCATGACGCTTGTCTGCCCAAATACTTACTCAGTATTTCAATCCAATTGAATTCTGGCTTAAGTCAGAAGAATCAGAGCGGGCGGCATGTTTTTTCGATTATCCGCTTTGATTTTACCTGTTTCGGACGATAACCTTTCTTGCCCTATTCCGCTTCAACTCTCTAAAAATCAACGATTTCGATATGCCCGTCAACTCCGCTATCTCTTTCATATTTTTTCCTGCTTTTGTGCGTGGTTTAGCTGTTTATAGTTACTCATGCGCTTACATGTTCACGCAGACAATGTTGCCACCGTTCCATTGCCTGGTGCTACCAGGCAATTTTTAAGTGTTATGTTTGAACTGATTGCCTTAAAGCGTCGTAAGACGCATCGGGTAATTTACTTGATAGGATGACTTAATTGCTTAACCCGACAAATTATGTGAAACAGCGTGGAAAAATAGTCACAGAATCGCGGGCTTTCAGCATTTTATGATCTACAGGCTATTGAAATTAATTATTTTTAAATTTGAATTTTAAAGATAGGTTAAGAGACTAAAGGCTCTGACTGTGACGTTGACTCTTCATTTACTGTCAGCACCCCATTTTCGATCAGTTTTTTTATGATCGCCTCTTGAGTACTGAAGCCACGCACAAAGCCTTCAAGAGGCATTACGATTTGCTGGGTTGAGATGGTCTCAAATTGATGGTTGCCCTCCGTATCCGTTTTGGACACGAGAGTGCCCAATTCAAGTCTGATTAACTGGCCGGTAACTGATATGTTGAGTATTAAATCTGCGAAGCTCGTATTCATTGATTAGTGTTTTAGGTTATGAAGTTAAAATAAAAGGAATATCTTAGCCCTCCAAGTCAAAAGAGGGCTAAGAATAGACAAGATCAGAGCGTTAACGTATGCCCGGTAAATTGTGAGGTACTCATGTTGAACACCCCTACAAGCTGCACCAAGGTATCGCCACTGCTAAAATCACTACCTTGTGAGTTAGCTTGTTCAACTACATAAGTATTTCCAGAAAAGTTGAACCAAGCTTCACCATGGGTCGCCAAATTAGCCCCGTGGCTATTGAACGCTCCCGAGATCCAGCCGGCTAGAGTATTTACGTCTCCACCTGCCGCGGTTACATTCGCGGCACTTACAGAAGCAGCATTGAAACTGGTTCCATCATTGATGATCAGTGTGTCACCAGAATGAGCACCCGAAACAATAAGAGG
>CAIUYS010000589.1 GCA_903903365.1 uncultured Methylococcaceae bacterium | reverse complement strand
TGCACTACCCAAGAACCAACGTATTAATCCCCAAACCCGTAGTTCATTGAGGGCGGTTTAGTCCAACAAGGTTTATCTGTCGCGATTTAGTTCATCGCTTCGATCCAATTTGGGTGGCGCGACAGATAAACGCTATTCGTTTGGTTAAAAATTAGAAGTGAATTTGGAATTTAATGTGATAGCGTTCTTAAGAGATTTGAATAATCTTCGGCTATTTTGTGATCAGCTTCTTTCAACTCATTAATTTTTTTACAAGCATTCATGACAGTTGTATGATCACGGCCACCAAAGGCATCGCCTATTTCAGGAAAGCTGTGTGACGTTAACTCACGAGCCAAACACATAGCCATTTGTCGTGGACGGGTAACGGTTTGTTTTCTGTTTTTAGAGGATAAGTCGGCAACGCGGATTTTAAAATATTCAGCGACGGTTTTTTGGATATTGTCCATATTAACCAATTTGTCTTTTAATGAAATCAAATCATGCAAGGCTTCTTTGGTAAATTCTGTGGTAATTTCACGCCCGGTAAATTGTGCATTGGCAATAACGCGTCTTAAAGCGCCTTCAAGATCACGGACGTTGAAAGGAATTTTTTTGGCAATAAAAAAAGCGACTTCCTGAGGGAGTTCTACATTCACTTGCGCTGCTTTTTTCATTAAAATAGCGGCTCTGGTTTCCATATCAGGTGGTTCAATTGAAACAGGAAGTCCGCAACCAAATCGCGATTTTAAGCGATCTTCAAGACCAACAATTTCTTTGGGATATTTGTCACACGTTAAAACTATTTGGTGTTTTTTATCCAAAAGGGTATTGAAGGTATGAAAAAATTCTTCCTGAGAGCGCTCTTTTCCGGCAAAAAATTGAATGTCATCGATTAAAAGTACATCGATACCACGGTAATATTCTTTAAAAGAATTAATTGAATTTTGCTGCAATGCCCTAACCATATCCTGAACAAATTTTTCTGAATGCAGATAAACAATCGTTGCTGACGGATTTTTCTGAAAAACAGCATTACCTATCGCATGCATAAGATGGGTTTTACCCAAACCGGAGCTACCGTAAATAAGTAAAGGATTGTAAGCTTTTCCAATGTTTTCAGAAACTTGAAGGGAAGCAGCTCTTGCCAGTTGATTAGACTTACCTTCAACAAAATTTTCAAAAGTAAACGCTTTATTAAGAAAATTAGGACTGGTTTTTTTTATTTCGACCGGTTTCACGCTGTTTATCGCGGCGGGTGTTGTCGACTTTTTTGAACCAATTTCAAGATTTAATTCTAATGTGCCGTTTGAAAACTCATGAATGGATTCTTTAATTTTGGTAAAATAATGTTGCTTGACCCAGTCCAAAACAAATCGGTTGGGTGCCAGTAATTTTAGTTGTCCATCGCTTTCCAGCGCCTGTAACGGGCGTATCCAGGTGCTGAAATCAGAACCGGCGATTTCATTTTCAAGTTTAGTAAGACAGTTATCCCAAATTGAGCTCATTGAATTAGATAAGATATTGATAGGTGTTAAGTTAGGATGAATTTGTTTTTTTATCACTATACAGCAATAAAACATTGCGCTACAGAATTGACAGACTATGTATATTATTTTATCATCCGTAGTCTTTTTTATCTGTTTTTGTTAACAATCATCTGAATAGGCTTTAGTAATATGAAAAGAACATACCAACCCAGTAAAATTAAACGCGCCAGAACCCACGGTTTTCGTGCAAGAATGGCAACCGTCGGTGGTCGTAGAGTTATAAATGCTCGTAGAGCAAAAGGTCGCGCTCAGTTAACTGTTTAGTTGATATTGGGTGACAGAGCACAATTTTGATTTTCCCCCCCAGTTACGGTTAAAAAAACCGGCTGAATATAAAAAAGTTTTTGCTAAGCCTGTAAAATCAAGTGACACGTATTTTACCTTATTAGCCATAAGGAATGATTTTGATCATCCAAGGCTAGGCTTGGCAATTGCCAAAAAAAATATAAGAAAAGCAGTACACAGAAACGTGATTAAACGGGCTGTGAGGGAAAATTTTAGAATACAACAACAAAGCTTGGGAAATATAGACATTGTTGTTTTGGCTCGCAGGGAAGCCGTCGATGCTTCGCAGGAATTATTAAGAAAGTCATTGGAAAAACATTGGCTTAGGTTGGTATCCAAATGCACTTCCTGCTCATAGCAATTATAAAGTTTTATAAATACTTTATAAGCCCCTTGCTTGGCTCTAACTGTCGTTTTTATCCAAGCTGTTCAAGTTATTCCGTAGAAGCACTTCAGCGCCACGGTGCTATTATTGGCTCCTATCTCACTCTCAAAAGATTATTAAAATGCCACCCTTTTCATCAAGGGGGCATTGATCCCGTTCCGGAAAAATTTGGTAATAAGAATGGATAATTTAAGATTTATACTCGTCGTTACTTTTGCAATGCTTGTATTTATGTTGTGGCAGGCCTGGGATGTGGACTATGGCCCAAAACCTGAAGTTGCTGCAATCGTAAGTCCAGAAAGCATCAAGGCTAAAGAAGATGTGCCAATGACAGCAGAAGCCTCTTCACAAGCAGAATCCGGCCTACAAAATCCGGTGTCTGTTCCTGTTTCGGCGGCATCGGCTGCTAAAACCGTGAAAGTTAAAACGGATGTTATTGCACTTGAAATTGATCTGCAAGGTGGCACGGTCACCAATCTGGATTTGTTGAATTACCCGGTAGAAAAAGCGAATAATGTTGTAAACAACTTACGCAAAATGATTGGGATGGACGTCGCTGAAACAAACACGGCACCGGTTCGATTGTTTAACGACAATCAAGAAAAATTGTTTGTTGCCCAAAGTGGCTTGATAGCGGGTAGCGGTTTGGCCGCTGCGCCAAATCATTATACGGTTTTTACCAATGAGCAAGACAGTTATACCTTGCAACCCGGACAAGACAGTTTAACCGTACCAATAACATGGACTGATAACAAGGGTCTTGTTATCACTAAATTATTTACCTTTAAACGTGGAAGTTACGAGATAACCCTGGGACAACAAGTAAAAAACAACTCGGGAAAACCTTGGTCAGGCAGACAGTACAGCCAGTTATTAAGGGCAGAGAATACTGAAGGCAAGGGTAATATGCTGACAGGGGGTATGAGAGCTTATGATGGTGGGGTTATTTACACCGAAAAAAGCAAATACCAAAAAATAAGTTTTGATGATATGGCAGATGAGACCCTTGATGTCACCAGCAAAGGTGGCTGGACTGCAATGATCCAGCATTATTTTGCCTCGGCTTGGGTTCCACCCGCTGATCAAGAAAACCATTTTTATACCAAAGAACTAAAAGATGGACGTTACGTCATTGGTACGTATTCTCCATCGGTAACGGTTGAAGCGAATACCGATGCCCAATTTGTTTCACGATTATTTGCTGGTCCTAAAATACAGCCCATGATGGAACTAGTTGCACCCGGTCTTGAGTTGACGGTTGATTACAGTGTGTTAACTTTTATTGGCAAACCTATTTACTGGTTGCTGAATAAAATACACAGTGTTATTGGCAACTGGGGCTTGGCTATTATGGGAGTCACATTCTGTATTAAACTGTTGTTCTTTCCATTATCACAAGCCAGTTTCAAATCAATGGCTAAAATGCGTAAAATTCAGCCACGTCTTAAAGAACTACAAGAACGTTTTGCTGATGACAGACCGCGTTTTAATACCGAAATGATGGGTTTGTATAAAAAAGAAAAAGTTAATCCGTTGGGGGGCTGTTTGCCTATCCTGATACAAATCCCTGTATTTATGGCTTTGTATTGGGTATTAAGTGAAACGGTTGAGTTTCGTCAGGCACCGTTTATGCTATGGATACAAGATTTATCAATCCAAGATCCTTTTTACATCTTGCCGTTAATCATGGGTATTACCATGAAAATTCAGCAAGGTCTAAATCCAGCTCCGATTGATCCTATTCAAGCTAAAGTGATGAAGAT
>CAIUYS010000588.1 GCA_903903365.1 uncultured Methylococcaceae bacterium | reverse complement strand
TTTAAACGCTAACCGGATATTAATGAAGACTTGAACGCTTAAAGTTAAGCAATTTTATGAAGATGTTCTATTGTAAGAACTACAGTTTTTTGCGGAAATAACGAAGGAGTAAGTATTGAAATTCAAAGATGGAAAAAGCATAGAACAGGCGGCTGATGAGGTTCTTCGGAGCTATTTAATACGATGCTATGCGACAATATCCAAGCAGTATCCACCGATTGTAGGCATGAGTCCTGAGGATGGTGTTATGCAATTATTTAAATTGAGAAATGAAGGAAAAATTAAGATTACACTTCTATAAACTACCACTAAGGAAAATGCGCGGTTTAACTTAAATGCGATCAGAATAAAAATACCGGAAATATGGGAGCAAAGCCTAGTAAAATATTATCTTAAATATAATAACGAAAGACCTGACCTTATATTTTCCTGACCCCATATTTTCCAGTCGGGCACATCTTTTCGTGCCCGACATTTCCACGTTAAAATAGTATGATGACATTAGGCAATGTATTGATATTATGCTTTTGTCCGTTGAATGTTGGGCAACGAAAAGATGTTGTCCAACCTACAGACTGTGGTTCGTACCTCACCTGAACCTACAGCACTTGTTTAGGTATCGTTATGAGTTTTCCAATAACAGTTGTGATAGGGTGAACTCTGCATAGGTTGTATCGCCCAATGATACCGAACTCCTTTTCCTATCATAATTGCAGAACGAATTTCTTCACGAGGAGCATATTCATATCCAGCACGACGATTTTCCATCTGTTTATTTTTAAGGGGAGCGCAACCGTAAATTTCTTTAAATTCAATAAGTAATGCCGCTTCAAAATCTTGATAAGCATAGGAACTATTCCTAACACGTGGAACACATAAGCCAATCAAAAAGTCAAACTCACCCACAAGTTCAATCAATGGCTCTAACCAATTTTTGTGTTGGATAATTCTGTTTTTAAAATTTCCTTCGCCGATATAAAGAGTTGGGGATATACCATTTGGATACTGGATAGCAAAAAGTCCATTTGCTCGTATAACGTATACACAACGGTTAAGTTGATTTTCTTCGATATTTAATTCTAAAAGTTGTGGAGCAATATTTTTTGCCCAAGTATCTCCTGGACTCCATTTCAACCACTTCCAACTTATATTAACATCAGTCATTACTACTACCTTTTAATTTTCTTCTTTGCATGGCTCTAATTGTGCTTTCATTTACGCGACTGATTAACTAAGTCATGAATTGTACGCTAATCTAGCTATCATCCCCTCCTAATTATCCCCTGAGTGGGGTTCTAACCGCAAATCGCCAAAAAATCCTCTCAAGTGTGACGGGGCTTGCAACCCCGTTACTCATGTTTTACCCTGCATTAACTAAACAACTATACATACCTAACGCAAAATTTTTGAATAACAGCGGCATCAAACGTTTGGAATGGGGGTAAAAAACCATCCTGTGTGAGTTTGGTTAGAGTAGATTAATTTCTAAAACTTTTTGTTTATT
Source organism: uncultured Methylococcaceae bacterium (assembly GCA_903903365.1). Taxonomy (GTDB): domain Bacteria; phylum Pseudomonadota; class Gammaproteobacteria; order Methylococcales; family Methylomonadaceae; genus Methylobacter_C. Next base: position 3,430 of record CAIUYS010000588.1, on the reverse strand, counting down.
TGACCGGATTTAAAAAACACAAAAGCCCCGATAATCATCAAGATCAGCGGGGCTTTTAAGCACTATTGAGTTGTAACACGTAAACAACTATTAATATTTACACCCTGGTTGAGGTTGATTTAGTGTGATTTTAACTTATCGAACCATTCTTTTTGGCGTAATAACTGGGGTCAGAGTAAAGTTATATGCGTAACAAATCGTCAGGCAAGTGGCGATAGCCCAAAATATTAATATAGACCTACTTCACAATGATTGCACCGCGCTTTTGGGAATAGCAGCGTCCATCTCTTCCAGCGAAACGGTCGACCCCGTATAGCCCAATATTTTTGGCCCTTGATCAACCCGCGAGATTTTTTTTGTTTTAACCGGACGCATGATAATCGCGTCACCTTGGCGCTCAAAAGCCAGTTCGGCACCGGGATTTAAGCCAAGTGCATGGATTATATTGTCGGGAATATGGACATCACCGTGAATGGATAGAGTAGGCATATAGGCTCTTCTCGCAAATAGATTTATTTATCGTAATGTATTATCGATACTTATCAGGTCGGATGGGTTATGCAACGTTATGAATAGTCTGCCAAAGACTAGCGCGAAAGATGGCTACTTGTTCACGCAGAATGCCATCGGTCACTGCTGTAATAAAAAGCAGTTACTCCACCCAGTTTTCCATCAACAATCCCGGTACACGTTCAAACTCGCGCAGATTGTTGCTGACCAATACGAGTCCTTGGCTGCGGGCTTGTGCGGCGATATGCAGGTCATTGACGCCTATGGTTTTACCGGTTTTCTCCAGCACTGCACGAATACTGCCATAGTGATAAGCCGCGCTGTCGCTATAAGGCAAGGTGATTAAACGGCTACAAAAATCTTCAACCACTGCCAGATTGCGTTCGGGAAACTGGCTTTTTTCTGCGCCATGTAACAGTTCGGCCAGTGTAATGGCAGATATGGCCATGCGTCCCTGTTGCTTATTAAACATCGTTAACACCTCAATCGGGCGTTGTTTAAGCACATAAATGACAATATTGGTATCGAGTAAATATTTCAGCATCTGGATAACGTGCCCTTACAGGCTGTCGCGCTCGCTTTGTAGCTGGTCGGCACGTTCAGTCATAAAATCATTGCTGACAGTTTGCTCACCCAAAAAGAAGCTATCCCAAGCGGATTCTGCGGGAGCAATAATCCGCTCCAAACCCACTACCCGCACCTCCACTTTTTTTACAGAATCAGGAAAGCGCATGTCGGCAGGCAATCGCACGGCCTGACTGCGGTTATTGGTAAATACGGTACTGGTGGACATGGGCTTCTCCTCTGATTGCTATATGCCATAACTATATCCCATTGGTACTAAAAAAATCAATGGTATTTCAGGCAAAATCTGAGTATTAATTAAAACTCTCATGATCCGCTGCGATACCGGATTTAAAAACTACGCGGGACGGGGTTTGCAACCCGTCCCGCTTCATTATTCAAACCAGTTTTGCAAGACCAAGTTTTGAAAGTTCTGAAAATCTTGAGTATTTCGAGTGACCAAGGTTAATTTTTGGGTAACCGCAATGGCAGCAATCTCGCCATCCGCATAAGCACAGGTAAGTCCTTGCCGTTGTAATCTGGCACGTTCTATTGCATACCAGTGGGCGGCGGCTTGGTCATAAGGCAAAATAATCAAACCATTAAGCAACAGCATATCCAAATAGGATTGAAGTTGTTTTTTTCTTTTTGACGCTGCCAGTAATTCACAACCATAAACCAGCTCATGCCAGACAATTGCTGCTGTTGCATACTCGCCGTCATGTTTGGCAAGCTGTTGTAACACGTTGTCATCCGGTTTTAAGCGGGCAGGTTCTGACAGGATATTGCTATCCAGCAAGAAGCTTATTCGTCCCATGAAAATTCACGCCCCTGACTGGCTCCACGTAAATTGTTAAGTTCAATTTCCGTCAAGGCACTGTCACCCGTCAATTGAGTGCGCCATTGTTGAATGGCTTGGTACAAGCTATTGTTTTTATGAGTCAGCTTTTGATAATTGACTTCGGATAACATCACGGCAACCGGCTTACCATGCCGGGTAAGATGAATAGGCTCATCTGATTCAAGCTGATAAATCAATTGTGACAGGTTGTTTTTTGCCTCGGCTATGCTGCTGGTTTTCATTGGTAATTACTCTATTATAGCTAATTTTATAGCTATAATAAGGCTTTCAATAGGCGTTATCAAGTTCGGTGTTGAATGTCTGTTTCAGAGAGGATTAATTTCTAAAACTTTACTTTGACCGGATTTAAAAACACAAAAGCCCCGATAATCATTAAGATCAGCGGAGCTTTAAAGGACTATTGAGCGGCCATACATAGACAGCTATCAATCTTCACACAACAGTCGAGGCTGGCTTAGTGTGATTTTAATGTATCGAACCATTCTTTTTGACGAGCCACAGACGTGAGAAATGTTCCATGGTGATCGCCTGATTTAACAGGTTCGGTAACCAGTAATTGACTACCCATACTTTTTTGATACGTTGATGCCAGTTGACCTATTGGAATGGAAATAACTTCATCCAAGGTACCGTAATACATTTTTACCTTGGTTTTAAATACCCTGCGATAGGTTTGCATGTCGGACAAAATTTTGCCATAGTCAGAATCAACAAAATAGCTGGGGTCAGAATATTTATCATTAAGCAACTTTTTGAAGTCAGTGGGGAGGCTGTTAACTATCGCGATAAGTTCATCTTTACTGCTGTAATCCCGCTCATATATTTTTCGCAGGTCATCATAGTAAGCCGCTTTGATCACGTCTTTTGCAAGGCCCGGCTTGGAAAAATAGTTTTCATAAGAAAATGCGGTAAGGCCAACCAAGGTATTTAACCACGTGGCATCGATTGATCTTGGGTGATAAATCCACCCGTTCAGCGCCGCAAAAATATCATTGGGGGCTGATGCAGTCGATGCGGCTTTAACAGGAATATTTCGACTTTCAAGTTTCTCAAGGAAGGCCGTCGTCACCAAGCCGCCTTGTGACCAGCCGGTCAGAAAGAGATCAGTCTGGCTTATTTTCTTGTTGTCTTTAAGAAATTGAATGGCGGCCTCATACAAATCAATACACGCTTGCTGTTCACTGGCCTTGACCGTATATCCTTCAGGCTCTATAGAATCCCCCATACCGAAGTAATCAGCAGCTATTACCATATAACCTTGACCGGCAAACTGGGCAACCATCAGCCGTGTTTCATAGGCGGCAGGATTAATGGGGTCAGTAAAGGCATACGACGGCACGTCATGTTTTCCAAAGACGGTACCGTGCTGATAAGACACGATAGGCAGAGCTGATGCATCACGAATTTTGGGAATGGCCAATAAGCCAAAGGCCTTGGTTGGCTTATTGCCCTGCTCCGGAATAACCGAATCGTAAGTGACTTTAAAAACCTCTA
>CAIUYS010000587.1 GCA_903903365.1 uncultured Methylococcaceae bacterium | reverse complement strand
CGAGTGGCGTCAATCGCTTCCTGAAGAGGAGTCACTGGAGGCGTTAAACGCGAAAATCAATGGGGTCAGATTGGATTGATTTTTAATTAAAAACCAGATAAACTGCATCTAATTGTTTTTTTAGGATCAATTTTATGGCACGTCTCCCAAGAATCATGATTCCCGGCCAACCGCAGCATGTTATCGTTCGCGGTAACAATCGTTCCGAGATTTTTTGTTCTGAGGCGGATTACCATTTTTATTTGGAAAAGCTTCAGGTAGCCTGCAAAAAACATGATTGCCATGTACATGCTTATGTACTAATGACTAATCATGTGCATTTGTTGATAACCCCTTTTACAGACACCAGCTTAAGCAAAACCTTACAAATGCTGGGGCGGTGTTATGTGCAATACTTTAATTACTGTTATCGCCGAACTGGTACGCTCTGGGAAGGCCGGTACAAGGCGGCGCTGATCGATAGCGAATCGTACTTGCTCACCTGTATGCGCTATATCGAATTAAACCCGGTGCGGGCAGGAATGGTTACCGATCCGGCTGACTATCCGTGGTCTAGCTATCGCTTTAACGCCTTGGGACAAGCTGATAGTTTGGTCACGCCTCATTTTGAATGGCAACGATTGGGCAGTGACGATAGCAAGCGTCAAGCTGCCTATAGGTACTTATTCAAACACGCGCTTTCTGAGGCTCAGATAAATGATATTAGGGATGCCACCAACAAAGCTTGGGTGTTGGGGGAGGGGATGTTTAAAGAAAGGATTCAATTGCAGTTGGCACGGCGAGTAGAACCTGCTGCCAAAGGAGGCGACAGAAAGTCGGCCCAATTTAAAATCAATCGAGTCTGACGCCATTGATGCTGTGTTTCCAGCCCCGCAAGAATCCGCTATAATGCTGCCATGACACCTTCTGAAAAGCCCCACCATGACAACCCCGCATCCCGCCAACAATGGCATCGCCTGTTCGGCCTCATGCTGGAAGATCAGTTTTACGGCAGCCCATACCGGGTCGAGGTCGAAGTTGATGTCACGCGGCAAGCACAGTTTTTAGATGTTGTGGTAGTGGAACAAGAAAAGCATCAAGCCTGGCCAGAAGCCAATTCCCTGCCGGATGGCTTGAACAATTTGAAAGCTCACAACCTCATCACTTTCAAATCGCACCATGAATCCCTTAACGACTGGGCAGTAAAGGAATTAATCGGTTACTATGTCAATTACCGCAAGCAAATCAGCCCTAAAAAGACGTTAATCCCACAAGAAGACTTCGGACTTTATGCGGTTTGTAACCATTATCCCAAAAACTTGGTCCCCTTTTTGCGTTCAACCGATGTTGCCGGTATTTATCAGCTTCACTGGGGCTGTGACATTATTCGCTTGATTGTGTTGTCACTCATCAGCCCCGAGCCAAAAAACGATTTATGGCACTTGTTTAGTCACCAGCGAGAACAGATAGAATTAGCCTGTCGGCGCTATCACCCGCACCATCAGAAAAAAGGCACCGCTGTCATCCGGCGGATTATTGAAGCTTACCAACTGGAGTTTCCCGATATGGCTTATACTTTTGAGCAGTTTACCAAAGAATTTGTAGCAGATCATTTAAACCTGTTAAGCCCCGATGAAGTACTGAAACGCTTTTCGCCCGATGAAAGACTCAAAGACCTTTCGCCTGATGAAATCGCAGATCACTTAAGCCCTGAATCGTTACAACGTTTACTAGAGCGAGTAGCAAAAAAAGGGGTCAAACGCTCGTAGTAACAACGATTTAGCTAACGGGTTAAAGTCCCGTCCAAGGAGTTGTCCATACGCCTTGGTAGTACGAAGGCGCTGCGTTTGGGTAATCAAGGGTTGTGAATTCCTAAACGACAAAGATATAGGCCGTAACGCAAGTGAACCCAGATGTAGCCTCGTAAACTTAATGCGGTTGCCGACCTCAGTAATCAATGGGGTCAGATTGGATTGATTTTCAATTAAAAACCAGATAAACTGCATCTAATTGTTTTTTTAGGATCAATTTTATGGCACGTCTCCCAAGAATCATGATTCCCGGCCAACCGCAGCAT
>CAIUYS010000586.1 GCA_903903365.1 uncultured Methylococcaceae bacterium | reverse complement strand
TGTCATCAAGAAACACTTTAACCAGATACGATTTACCGACTTCCATTTCGTGGTGTTGTTCACTAAACGGAACCAGTAAATCTTTGGGTAAACCCCAATCCAAAAAAGCGCCTACATAATTAAGCGAGACGACTTTTAACCAGGCAATATCATCCACTTGTGCCAAGGGTGTTTTGGTGGTTGCTGCCAGATGGCCTTCTGAATCGACATAGACAAAGACATCCAGGGCATCGCCTACCTGACAGTTTTCAGGCAGTTTTTTGTCTGCCAGCAATACTTTGGCGGAGGTGCCGTTGTCCAGATAGACATCAGGCCCCTGTTTTTTAACGACGTTTAAGGTATTAATTTTACCGATATTTAACATGGCAATACTCAACTGGTAATGATGAAACGCACAGCGTCCAAGCGTAAATGGGCGACCTGAATATTTTCATGGGCCAGCATGGTTCGGTCTTTAAGCTGTTCAATTTCTTCGGTTTTAATGGTCGGGTTGACTTTTTTCAGTCGAACCAGGCGTTTTATTTCGGTGGTGAGTGATTCAAGCATGGCATTGGTGGCTTCATCAATCAGGTCTTGCATGTCGGCTTTGGCTTTTAATTCTGCGGCCGCCAACAGTTTGGTGATGAGGACGCGCTGATTATTTAAAAAGGCGATGATTTGTTGTTTATCAAAGTTTTTGCCGGTTTCCAATAAACTACGATGCTCCAGGGTTTCCGTTACATCGTGTTGATGCTGGTTAATCAATACCCGAATAGGCGTAGGCGGTAGAAACCGGCCGATTTGTAATTCAGCCGGTGCGCTGCATTCAACAATAAACAAACATTCCAGCAAAAATTGTCCTGCTTTTAGCTCGGGATGCCTGATGACGCTGATTGCTGCATTGCCGGTTTCACTGGATAGTACCAAGTCTATGGCCGAGGTGACGATGGGATGTTCCCAAGTCAGAAATTGCAGCTCTTCACGCGCCAGGGCAAGTTGGCGATTTCCGGTAACGGTTACGCCATCTTCAGATAAGGCGGGAAAGTGAGACACCCGCATGTGATCGCTGGGGCGAACAATAAAGCAATCTGCCGAATGAAACTCGGTATCAACGCCATAGCATTCAAAGACGTTTTCCATATAAGGCCAAAGTGCGCCTTCATGTTCATAGCTGTTTATCTGGTCAATCAGTTCGTCGGATAATTCTTTACGACAGGAGTTTAATTCCAGTAATTGGTCGCGACCATTGTGTAATTGTGCCTCAATTTCTGCACTCAGTGCTTGGGTTTTGGCGATAAACCCATCAATATCAGCTTGCTGGTTGTTGTTCAGTACGTCTTTTAGTTGATCTTGCAGTTTATCGGCAACCGCTTGGGCGGCTGAATTATTGCTGCGAAAGGCATCAAGGCCTTCGTCATACCATCGATACAGGCTGTGTTGCGGGGTATTTTCAAGGTACGGGATGTGTATTTGAATCACGTGTTTTTGACCGATACGATCCAGCCTGCCGATGCGTTGCTGCAATAAATCGGGGTTGGTGGGCAAGTCCCACAGAATCAAGTGATGGACAAATTGAAAGTTTCTGCCTTC
>CAIUYS010000585.1 GCA_903903365.1 uncultured Methylococcaceae bacterium | reverse complement strand
TTAATAAGCGAAAGAACTGCAATTTTTCTGAGCTCATTGCCTTATCCTTAACATATTGATGGTAGTTGTAAAAACATGTAATTATCTGTAAATATCAAGTCCAAACTCAATTTTATTGATCAGAAATCCGATAACCGTATCATGCATCAATTCAAGCTTGGAAAAGCAAATTGTTTTACGTACCAGACGTTTAATCCAAGTTCTAAAGTTTAGGTTTTTGCGTTCTATTTATCTGGTTTTAACTAAACTTTAGCGATACAACCTAAAATAGTATCAGCAGCTTTTTCCGCTATCATATAGATTGAGGAAACAATAAAAAAACCGGGTACCCTGGGGAATGCGGAAGCATCCACCACCCGCAACCCCAAGGTACCACGCACATTAAAATGAGCATCCAGTACGGCCATTTGGTCGTTATCATTACCAATGGCACAGGTGCAAGAAGCATGATGTCCCCAGGCGTTGTTTCGGACATAATCGCGTAGCTGTTGATCAGTGTGGATGTGATTGCCTGGCAGCTCTTCGTCCACTAACAACTTTAGCTCAAACAAAGGTTTGGTTATTTTACGAACAAACTTAATTCCTTCGACAACTGCATCCAAATCTTGTCCGGATTTGTCGCTGCCTTCTTCAAAATATCGGAAGTTGATGTGAGGTTTGTCGCGCGGATCATTAGAAGCCAAGGTAACTTCGCCAGCACGGTTTAAAGTATGGGCTTTCAGCACGGCCCAAGTTAAGTAATTGCTACTTTCTTTAATCAGTGTGGAATATTTCGGGAAATAGCCTCTAAAGTTACCCAGCAGAGCAAAACAAAACAGGTCCGGTAATGGTAATTTTTCAAACGAACGCTTGATGACAGCTAATATGGCACCATTTGTGGTGTACACGCCTTTATGATGTATTAGCCATTCTTCATACTGAGTGTCCCCACGGCTGTATGTTGCGCCTTTAAGCGCATGCCAATCCGTTCTCATTCGATTGACCACGCCGACTTCATAACGGTCTTGCAAGTTTTTTCCCACGCCAGGTAAATCAATTTTGACTGTAATCTGATGCTTGCTTAACTCTTCCTTTGGCCCTATGCCTGAAAGCATGAGCAGTTGTGGCGTGTTGAAAGCGCCACCAGCCAGTATGATTTCTTTGGAGGCATAAACGCTAAAGTGGTTACCAGGACTATTGCTGGGCTCTGCATGGGCTTTGTAAAGTTTTTCACCTTGTAGATATTCAACACCGATTGCGCGGTTGTTTTCATCCAGGATAACTTTGGTTACCAGAGCGTTGAGTTCGATAGACAATCGCTCAGGGTATTTTGCTTGTATTTCTAGTAAACGCTCACGCGTACTGTGTCGCTTACCCTTTTTTGTGGCTAAAGTTGGCAAACAAAGGCCCTCAGTATTTCCTTGCACAAACCTCCAGTCATTTGGATCTAGTGGATTGATTGGTTTAACCAACATAAACAAGAATGCTTTAAATTTTGCCCAATTGGTGGGTAATAACAGGGCGGCGTTTAGCGCGGAATATTTGATGACGGACACGAGTTCTTTGTCTTTGTGTAGCGCCTTCATCGGTAATGCCACTTCAGTCTGAAACCAACCTTTCCAACCGTGACGGGAAGGATTAATGCCCAATTTTGCCAGAAGACGATCTAACCAGCGATAGTGGCAGTTTTCTATGCGCTCAAAATACTTACGCATGTTATCGGCTTTCCAGGTAGGATCTCCGGTTATTTCGGCAATGTCATCCCAGTCGGCATTGTGCGGATACAGCGTCATCATGGCATTATGTGCAGTACAACCGCCTAAACAACCCGCTCTTGGATACAACACACCTTTTTGCTCAGGCACATATTTCCAATCTTTTTTTTGAGTTTCTTCGTCACTGTAATGACGCACGAAGTAATCCCAGCGCATAGCGGCGTTTTCAGTAGAAAAGGTGTGGAACACGGGTACATCATAATCGTCAGGCAGGCGCTGTTCATCCGGGTAGGCCAAGTTATCACCTTGTAGAAAGCGTGGATCGCCCCCGGCTTCCAGTACCAGTACTTTTTTACCTTGTTCAGCCAATCTGGCAGCGACTGTACCTCCGCCAGCTCCAGAACCGACAACGATATATTCATACTTATGCTCCATATTTTTCCTCCTTAAGTATTGCCATTAAATTGTTTGCCATCCAGGATTATCAATGGCGGGCTATTCACATTCAAACGATAGTGATGCTAATAGCCCGGCATGAAGCACATCTACAATGTTTTCAAAAACTCAATCAAGGCTTTTTTATCGCTATCACTCAACCCAGGTTCTTTACTGGCGTTTTGATAGAAATCAGTACCAAAATAATGCCCACGGTTAACAATATAATCCGGGCATTTGCTGTTTTTAATCAGTGGATCGATCAGGTTTTGAAAGACTTTGGAGGCTTCTTCATCACTGGCATTTTTCGGTAACGCCCTTAAATCCAGTTTAATTTTGATCAACAATGCTAACAATTGTTCATCGTGTTTTATTCTGTCGACAATGCCATCCCGCTTATCCAAATCAATATTGCTTAAAAAATTGATCGGAGTGCCTTTGGGAATAGGACCAATCTCCAAGCCTTTTTCGCCTTTAAATTTACCGTCATCAATAATGCCCAGCAGCTTATCCAGTAACTTGGGCAGATAACCGGATGGCACTCTAAGGTAACTGGTCTCGCTGGTTCTATCCACCCATCCAGGCAAAATTTTGCCATTGGCGGTTTGATATTGCAGGTTACCTTTGCGTTTTTCAGGCCATAACATTTGCTCAATAGCACTATTAAAGGATTGCAACCTGTCTTCAACTGCAGGGCTAGGATTAAACTCACCTACAGTATTATTGAGCAGGAACGGTGAGGTGGACCACACACTAATTAAAGAAGGTGGACGGGTATAGCCACGCCCTCCAGCAGGCATTTGATAAGTCCAAGGCTTGCCTGTAAACGGGTTATGTACGGTATATTGTCCAACTGACGGCAAACTTTTATAGGACTCGGAGGAGAAGTCATTCCAAATATTGCCTTCAATGGCATTGGTTGCCAATGGACTACAGGCATTGGTTTCCAATAAGGTCACTGGCACCCGCAATTCCGTGGATAAGTAATTATCTTTTAAGAAATCATCTTTCAAGACAATCTCTTTCATATCTTTTTTAAATTCATCAGTACCTGCGTAATCCCAGTATTTGTTCCAGCAAGTCAGGTAATCTTTACCAACACAGCCATTGGGGAAAAAGGTATAGGCTTTTTCCGGTAGCTTACTTGAATGGCAACGAGCACAGGTTTCGGCAAATACGGTCTTGCCACGGGATAATACTGCCGAATCAGACGACAGGTGCTTTTCACCATCAGGGGCATTTTTTAAATAATCCGGTTTCGCGGAAGCTAGAAAGAACAAGGCCAAATTAGGTGTTTGGCTTTCATTCGCTTGCCAATAGGTTGAGTTTTGACGTGAGGTTTTGATAGAAATGGGTGTAACAGGTTTGCCACCCAGCAACGGATTAAAATGCTGAGTCCATTCTTCACTAAACAAGCCAATATTTACATAAACACGATTCAAAGCTCCTAAAGCGCCAACCGAATCAGAACCATCCTTGAGTACGCGTGGTGTAAACACGGTATCCGGTGCAGTAAAAAAGTTATTCAATGGACTGCCGGAGGGCGCGTATTCATTTAGCTGTTTATTGTCGACATTGCCGCCAACCAATTTTTCCATGCCAAACTTTTTCGCATTGGCCAATCTGGCACCTAAATTGTAAACAGCATTCATGGTACGAGGGTTATTGATATAATCACTGGAAACTAAAGAAGTGTCCAATGCTCCAGGGCGTGAGGTATGAAACAATTGGTAAGGAAAACTGGAATGATCACCATCCCAAATAAAAATTCGATCTATCCAAAAATACTGCGCCCCTGGATTTGAGCTGAGATTTTCCCATTTTGGATGATCAGGGTCTTTAGGCGGGTTGGTTGGGTTTGGGCCAACATGACAAAAGCCGCAAGACATACCGACACGATATGGTCTGATAAGGTTTTTGTCATTGTAATAACCGGGATCGTTATAAAATTTTTCAGGATCCCAATGTTTTTGGGCTTTTTCATCAAAAGCCGGATTGGGAAATAAGCGCAAGCCAACCACGCCAGTGGCATAGCCGTAATACGAACCTTCGGGAATATTTTTGCCTCTGGCGCCAATTTTTACGCCAGGGTATTTTTGTTCATTTTCAAACGGATCGTTTGGACAATCTTTTGCACGCACATCCAACCATAACCCAAACCGATCCGCTCGTGGCTTAGTGGTTTTTTCAAAACACGGCTCATTAACCAAACCTAGATAATGCCAGCGGTTATCCCGGCTAAACTGTAAACCGGGATGATTGGATAAGGATTTTAAAAAATCCAGATTACCACGGCTATCATAACCAAGCTTATCCCATAAGCGGTCATTTCCCGCTGTCCATACTATCCAGTTGTTACGGCCAATTGCCATGCGTTTAACCGCTTCTGCCGGCGTAATTCCAGGCAGATAGGGAGCCAATTCGACTGCGACTGCGGCAGGATTTTTGGTAAAACCATTATCCATATCCTGAAAATAATCCTCATCGGCTGCCGGTAAACTCTCCGGTGTTCGACCAACACATTTGGCTTCGTCGATGACTTTTCCAACTTGCCCAAGATTGCAGGGCTTGGTATCGAAGGTAGCCCAACTATTTAGGCTGTAAAAAATAAGCCCAAGCAATAAACTGGCAGTTAAAGTTGTTTTTGTTTTCATTTCTGACCCTCTTTAAATAGCGATTCATTAATCATTACAAAAAACCCCTAGGGACTAAAGGATTTCGGTGCATCTATTAAAACAGGAACGTTGCGCTACCGGTAAAGTCAGACTTACAGTTTGTTATTGAAGCTTAGGTAACATGCAGTTGTTCCATTTCCAAGGTATTAATACTTCTATCTAAAAATTAATTATTTAGCGAATCATCTGTTAGTAACCTATACTCAATCAGATTACTTGTACCCCACCAATCATCGCCTGTCCGTGAGAAAACCGCCTTTAAAATAAGGCGCGAAACACTCTGAAAATAATGGCTGATTATTCCCTGAATCGTTCCTCTAAAACTACATTACTCAAATAGCTCATCTCCCGTCGGTTCAATATGGGTGGTTTGGTTCATGTGCTGGCGAAATTTAGATAACTCAAAATACAAGCGGCGGCGTGCACGGTTTAAATTGCCCAACGGCCTATGTTCCGGCAAACAATGCCAGGGATTCATTTTTAGCCGTTTGGTAAATTCGATTAGCGCTGGCGATTCAATTTGCTGTTTGGGTATGTGCACGGTGGCCACGGGGAAAAATGGGGATAATTTTTCCGGCCAGCGTACAGAGCTATCTTCAATGGGCATTAAATGCGGATCGATCTGTACTTGTACCATCAAATCAAACTCCACATCTGTTTGACTCAACGTTTTGATCATGTTTTCCCGTAGATAATTGAACGGCACTTTGCCGAACGGCAAACCAGGGATGTGTGTTTCCACTTTGGTTTTGGGCACGAATGAATACATCACAGCCTGACCTTCGCCCATCAAATACGGTGTACAACTCCAGTACCGAACCCCTAGCGGGTTATATTGGGTTTCGTTATAAAGGCTTTGCATCATCATATCCCGAAAGTGATGGTCAAACGGGTTGATGAAATAATACAAGGCCATCCGTTGTAAGCTCCAATACTGCAATTTCGCATTTTCGCGGCTGTTGGGTGTAACGAAAGTAGGTCCGCCACTGCTAGTGATAATATCCTGGGTAAATTTTTCTTCATCCCAAAGTTTTTCACCCGGCACACCCATTAATTTGACGGACATGCTCAAAAAGCCGACGTCTTCAATATCCGATGGTACATCCGGCCCTGGTCCTGCGAAACGCACGTAGGCTGGGTAGGTTTTTACTGTAGCAAATATGCCTTTGCGTAAATTTTCTGGTAGATCATCACGTATGGTAACCGTGGCTTTCACCACACCATGAGTTTTGGTATTACCGCCTCGCTCATAGCCACCTGGTTTAAATCGGCTACGCATTTGGTCAGCCATTTGATCGATAATTTTATCCAGGCTTTCTTCTTCATCGGTATCAATATGCTCTTCTGCCAGTTGCAGGCCTTGATTTTTTCTAGTGAGATTGATTAGAAACTGCACAAAACGAACGCTGGGCTCACGAAACAAAGCATTCCATTGCGGTCGAAACCAGGGTTCAAAACGGCGTTCGATGTGTAAAAGTTTCAGTAAAAACCAATGGATTATTTTCAGGATTCGGGTCTTGATAGTCATGACACTTTATCGCTCCCGTGGTTAGGTAAGGCTGCAAGGTATTTGATAGCACGCAGCCCTGGCATAAAAAAATATCCACCGCCACGCACGGTAATAAATTGTGGCAAGGCACAGATTTTTTGGGTGAGTCCGGTTGGGTCGGAGCGATTAAAATGATTAGTGCTATCGCCATCGTATAATTGTCGCCGATGCCCCAACAACGGGTCTCGCTCCAGTTGTATTCCGCCGAATTTACTGTTCATAACCCAGGCGTTTTGCACAAATTCAAATTGACGAGATATATTGGCAACCAAACAGATAAATTGCAGGCCACGTTCAGCAACTGGTGCGTCAGGCTTTAGCGCTGCATCCGGTGATAACACTGGACCATAACTGCGACCGCGTCGTAACAATCGATGAAAACGGGATGAAGCCACTAAATCGTCATCTGGTCGTTTATTGCAAAAACCCAGGATTTTAAGAAATCGAGTTAGCCAGTTGCTGTGCCCTGGAGTCATCTCGCCAGTACGCGGATTTGCTCTGCGCACATGTGCACTGATGGGACATTTCAAACCCTGCGGGTCATCGTTGTAGGTAAACAAGTTGTTTGCGTCATTGCTGTCAATACCGGGAATATCGATTTTAGACTTTGCAACCAGAGGTGAACCGTCCAGATGCCTGCCCACCATTACCTCCGCCAATTGTTGGCGTTTATCGGAATCATGATCACTAGCCTGATCAGCAAACTGCCAAAAGCCAGGTACATCCTGATCAAGTTGTCGCAGCACCAAATAGCAACCGTTACGGCCAAAATCCTTTAGTGCAGGCTGGTCTTCGGCATTTGGCAAAACCATTGCTGCGGGTTCTGTTTTGGGGTTAAACAGTGGCCTTGGATTATATTGACTGTATTCGTTAGGATAACCCAACACAATCTCGCCGATGGCTAGTAGATTGGAATAACTATCTCGGTCATGTGCATCGGTACTTTGCTGACGAGCCCAATCAATTAGTGGCTGACTGATGCCGTCGGCAAAACCAAAGGGTTCTGCATTGCGAAAATCTGTAGTAGGTAGTTCCTTCAGCAAGGTAAAAGCTGTTGAAAAAAAACTGTCTTCAACGGTTTTACGCCAGTTGTTGATAGCGTTTTTTTCCGCATATAACAGCAATAAGACATGTGGTAGATTGTCGGAATCTCCACCCCATTGCCAACGAGTCGGTGCATTCTCATCGACATCGCCCAACCGACGAGAACGACTTTCATCACCAGACATCCCCACTATAAACTCGTCTGGAAAGCTCTCGATTACCGCATCAGTTAAGCCTAATTGACGCAAACCAGCCACAGTAAATGCAATGTGCAGAGCCGTTTTTGGCAAGGGATCGGTAGACACGGCATTACTGATGGGTGCATTGCTCAACCATTGTTTGGCCGCAGACGCATCGGCTATGTTCAACAACATAAAACATGTCTCAGGTAACTTGCCATAAGCAAAGCGCACTAACCCTTGTAAATCATCATATTCAAAATCACCGGATTTTCTCATTGCCATGACTCCTAAGCTTTAGATGAGACTTAACCATTCACTAATATCAGCATCACTGGCCTGACGGACTTCCAAGCCGAGCCTGATTCGATGGTTTCGTGCTAAATCTGTGGCAGTTAAATCCGGATATGCCTTGTACCAAACTTCGGAAGGAAATTGGTGTCGCCGTTGCGAATATTTAAATTGGTGCTCACGAGCCGCACCTTCTTTAATCAACCAACGCGTTCTGGGATAACCGATGCCGTTACCGAAGGCCAAGTTCAATCCCCAACCAACTTTGTTAATAAAATCATCCATATAGCTTTCGTGACTACCATCGTAATTACTGGCAAAGTAAACTCGCTGGTTATCATCCAGAAACACCCAGCGAGCAAAATGGATGGTTTTGATGCGGGTTAGAAAACCATGATTATAAATATGTCTGGCGATATAGTTGGTGAGCAGCAGAATAAATTTGAAGGTCAACAATCTAACCAACCCGGGTTTTACATAACCAAAGACATTAAACTGATTAGTCACGTACCAATCTTCTTGTGCAGACAGTTGCTTAATATGCTCGCGGGTGGGACGAATGAACAACTCAGGATCGGATTGTTCCAACATCCGTATGCGTAACAGGAAAATGGGCGCAATCAGTAAAAATAGCGGTAACAGCAACAACAAGACTAACGGTATACCGATTTTATGTAGTAGATTTCTTAACTGCCATCGACAAGGCGTGCATTCCGGTGCTGTTAAAATTAACCGACCAGTCTGTTTTTGCATTTCCACGTAGGACAACAGACTTTGACGTAGCTGCTGTTGCAAGCTTAACGGGCTAGTGGTGTTATGCCTAACGTCATCGACAGCTTGTGGGAGGTACTCAGCTAAACATTGATGTAGCGCTGCTTCCTCATGAACTTGTTTGACGGTGCGGCCCAGCCAGTTAATATAGTTAGCATCGGGTACCACGTCATGAGTTTGCAGCCAGTGTTTTAGGGTATTGCTGTTGGCATCCGGAAAACCGATGCAAAACGAGAATATTTGCGTCAGCCCCTGCTCGGCCAGCTCAACTAGCTGATCAAAAAAGTCATTTCTATCACCATCAATATCCCCTAGAAATGCCAGGGTGGGTGACCAAGGCTTGGGTTCTAACCCAAAGGCTTTGATGTCGTCGGCAGTGGTCGCTTCAATAATCACAAGCCGCGCCATGTGTAGGTTGGGAAATCGACTAAATGGAATTAGCGAGTTGTCGGGATTTACCAAGCCGTTTTTTTTGTGGCTAATATTCATGCTGCGCAACAAGTCACGCAGGCTTTCCAGTTGACCTTCACGGACAGCTGCACAGATCATAAAAGTGGACTGAGGTTTCATAGTGGCTACCTCCAGTGTCGCATTAAAATGCGAATTAGTCAGTGTTGGTTTTGGTCAAAGCAAAATCTAAAATGTGTTTTTTCCCCCACCAAACCTTACCAAGATAAACGCCTGGTTCGATCTCTCTTATTTCGTCACGGATTACTTTTGCAACGAACGAAGTCTTAGAGTAGTCAATTACTATGGTGTCTCTACCATCCAGCCAGCTAATGTCACGGTAAACCTTTGCAATAATAAATGTCATGCTGAAAGGAGTGATCTTGTTCACCAAGATGCCGGCATCGCCTGTGGGGCAAAACAGATCGAACACTTTGCCTTGCCAAAGAAACGTGCGTGCCAGCAAGGCAACAATCTTTGAGAATAGAGATCCAGCCAAAATGGCAATACCCTGGGTGTCGCCACTGGGTATGTCGCCAGGTCTGGCGTTACGATAAATTTCATCGAGTTCTTCACGGGATTTATTCAACCAGCTTGTAACAGTGTTATTCATGATATTACTCCTCAAGTTGATAAAATCGCCTTAGCTTAGCCGATCTGGGTAACACAGCTTCTAACACAATATCTGACCTGATTTATTAGTAAGCGGTTAAAGCTTTGGCGACAGAATTAAAATTCTTTATTTAAATATACATAATTTGTTATGAATGCCCCATAAATATTAGCGCCAAATTCCTTGATGGCTAATATCAGCATGGTATTCTTATTAGCTTCCAGTGCCAGCCAATTGTTTTGCAGATTCATTGTGTCAAACATGTCTGCCTCCCGGTCAAAAAAATTAGATAACGTCGGATACCGGTTATTGGGTTCGTAAAGTTAGTACCCACTTGCCGCTTTTAAAGTTCAAGACAAGGTTCTCATCGTTGAATAAATCAGTGCCTTTAAAAATTTCCGTTTGAAAATCCGATATACAAGAATGTACAACGACTTGTTGAAGGAATGGATTATTTGTTTAGCCTCCAATCTAAATTTTTTTGATGTTGAAGATTAACTTATATCGTGGAAATAACAATACGTAAAAATACCTAGTACTTTAGTGCCATAGGATATTCAATTTTCGAACGGGTAAAAGATATATTTATTGGTGTGCGCCCAATAAGCCCATGATGATGGCGGTAAAATTGGGAATCCTCAACGCGAGGTAAAGTTTATATGGACGAAGGATCAAAACCTATGTAACTTTTGAATCATTTTTTGACACAATTTATATGGATTTCTCGGTTATTGCAAGATAAATATCCACCCCAAAAAATTTAAAATCTGTTTTAAACAAACGATTTTATTATCAATATCTAACCCGGACAAGCCGGAACCTAAAAAGGATAAATTAACCCCAGATTTATTGATTTACTGTGAGTGCTCTGGCTATGTCAACATTTTTTTTGAACGTTATAACAATGATCTATTAAGTATAAATACTTGTATTTGAAAGCAGTCGTGTTCGCATTTAGTGCTTTTCTTGCTCACAATAACTGCAAATAAAATCGCACTTATGCTCAGATTATCTGCAAATGAGCTTGCATTTATCGACTTCTGCTTGCATTCTGTTGTCTTGTGCTCAAATTAAATACAACTCAACCACTATGGACTGAAAGTCCATAGGTTGTTTTACGAACGACTAAAAGTCGTTCCAGTAAAACTGCAATGTGTCGCTACGCGAGCATTTGAAAAAATTATAATGCTAAAGCTTTGTGCTGAAAATGCATAGTTTTGAACTAGCGAACTGAGACCAATAAAATAGAGTCCTCTAAGCCATTGGATTAAGCTTTATGGGACTGAATTTGTTTCTATTCAATATGTTTTGAAAAATATTAGCGACAGTTTTGAAATCGATATTTCGTCTGTAAGCCACTAATGCCTAGCGCTTAAGAGGGGGCGTGGGACAAACCGTTCTTTGGGGTAATTAATCCCATTATGTGGATATCTATTACTGGCAGTAGCCGAACGACAGCAATCTGACATATTGCAGACGTTGCTTGGTAGTAACCATCGGGCGGTTATTGGCCGATCTAGGACCGCCATGTTTTATAAAAAATTGAATGGAGCAGGTTCTTTATTCAACGGGAGGTTTCGCCCCCTATGCATAGTGCCTAACTATGTATAGAAGTATTTAATTTCGTCCTGTACCCCGCGCGTTACCAGCGATTACTAGCAGCACTCTTACATAGTTACAGTGCCTGATCAGCCATCATCGAGATGATTTAGCTGTACAGTTTTGTGTCGGTTTTTTGGAGGCTCCCCATTTCTTTGCCCTTCATCGCTAAGTTGGCCAACGATTAAATGACAGCGAGTATTAAAGCCTTCAAACGTTTCATTCGGGGTTGCAAACCCCGACCGGCATGGGGTGAATTTGCTGCTGAACAGGTCAGTCGCGTACCTGCCATTGAATTGACCCAAGCCATGATATTACTGGTGGTTAAGTTGCTTAATGATTTATATGGCAAACCGGTGCGGCATTAATAAATTTAGATTATAGCCATAGGGGGGGGTATTTAAAAAATCTCCCCTAGCCCAAGCCACTTCGAGAGTGTGTTGATTTTAGTTGGAGCTGACCGCCACCTCACGGCCAAAACCGGTCCATCGCGACCGGCTGCTTTATGGCGATGAATATGGCGGAATGGAGGTGGGCAATATGTTATTAATTCAGATGGTGTTACCGTATTGTCTACTTTTTTAAATTGCTTTAGATCCCAATGGTCTTTATGTGGTAATTTTGTCAAATGGTTTGGTTACAGACCACCCAACATTTAGCTTCTGAATATCATTTAGATGTATTTGATGTAGTTTAATAGGTCTACTTAACGTTAATAATATACGCATGGCAACTTGGAAGAAGGCAGCACTTTGGTTTTTTGGAACATTGATCGCTATTTTTGTCGGATGTGTTGCGCTGCTTATTTGCCTCTCTGCTGATATGTGTGCAACTAAAGTCATTGACCAAGTAGCTTCTCCAAACGGAAAGCTCAAAGCCGTTCTTTTTCAAATCGACTGTGGAGCAACCACCGACTTTAATAGTCACGTTGCTATCGTTCCTGGCAATGTTGACACATCACAGAAAGGCTCTCTTCCCAAGAGTTTTTTTGTCGCAGATACAAATCATGGGCGAGCGCCAGTTGGGAACAGCGAAGGGCCTGAAGTCAGGTTACATTGGCACGCTGAAGATCGCCTTGAACTGAGACATCACAACCTTATTCGCTTAGTTCGGGCTGATGTTCAATCAGTAGGTGTAACAATTGATTATCAAACTTTCCGCTAACATGGCGCTCAACCGGAGTGCGGTTATAATTCGGTTTTTTTCAGCTTTTCGGGTCGCACCCGGTTAGCTCAACAATGGACGACTACATAGGATCGCCATGAACAAGAATGTTGCTATACCCATCGCGCTGTTATTGCTAAGCGTTTACCTTACTCTTATGTCCAGTCCTTTTGTACTGCTCTTGGTTGGCGTGGTTATTTGTGTCGTCGCAATATTTAAATATCGAGCCCTAAAGGTTACCGAATCAAAGTTGGGTGACAACTTGCTGTTTCGGTCAGGGCTTGCCGTTATTATTGGTGCAATAATTTCTGTTATCTTTATGATTGGTGCTCTGTTAAGGCTTTGGTAAGTGACCATAAAGCGAAATCAGCCCACCCCGTCGTTCGACAGGATGCGGAAAAAACTCGGAGCCCCTCAACTTTATGAATATGGGGTCAGGTCTTGCTATAAAGCTATCTATAGCTAAACTGACAGGTAGGAATTTATTCAACTGCTGTCACTCACGACCGAAATGTAGCAGTCCGCTTCTTGCCGTAAAAGGAATACGGGGTCAGGTCTTGCAATAAAGTATCTATAGTCATGGGAAGACGGGGTCAGGTCTTGGAAAGGAAAGGGGGCAGGTCTTGTAATAAAGTAGCTATAGCTGGCAGGGATCTATTCAACTGCTATCACTCACGACCGAAATGTAGCAGTCCGCTTCTGGGCGTGAACTGGCGTCAATCCCAACTAAAAATAAACACGCTATCGGAGCGGTTTTCTCCTAGCCACCCTCTTTTTCAAAGAGGGTGGCTAAAATAGTGATGACTTTAGCGTTTACCTTAATGACGGACTCTGAATCAAGCTACCGATGGCGTGACCAAAAGAGGCGCCCAGTTTACCGGACATTTTTTCAAGCAAACTGCCTTGCTGGGTAAAATCAACCAATTTTTCTGCGCCAATAATCTCTTTGGCGACATAATCATCATTACCAAAGCCATCGGCAACACCGATTTTAACGCCGGCTTCACCGGTCCAAACCAGACCGGAAAACATGTCAGGAGTTTCTTTTAGCCTATCGCCGCGTCCTGCTTTAACCGCGCTGATAAATTGCTGATGCACTTCATCCAGCAAGCCCTGCATATATTTTGTTTCATATTCCTTGGGCGGCGAAAAAGGATCCAGCATGGCTTTGTGCGCGCCAGCGGTTAAAAGCCTGCGTTCTACACCCATTTTTTGCATGATGTCAACAAAGCCAAAGCCATCCATCAGTACGCCAATGGAACCAATAAGACTGGACTGATTAACAAAAATCTTGTCGCTGGCCGAGGCAATATAATAACAACCCGATGCGCACATATCGCTAACGACGGCATAAATCGGCAAATCAGGACGTTCTTTTTTTATTTTTCTGATTTCTTCATAAACATAAGCCGATTGCACCGGACTGCCACCCGGCGAATTTGAATGCAGAATAATACCTTTGGTATTGGTGTCCTTTACCGCGTCCCTTAAGCTTTCAATAATGTCGGTGGCATTGGCATCTTTATCTTCAGCAATAACACCCACCACATCAATGACAGCGGTATGATATTTACTGTCAACGCCGATATCCATTTTTATCTTTGGATAAATAGCCATGCCAAAAACGGCAAACAAGTAAATAAAGATTAATGACTTAAAGAAAACACCCCAACGCCTGGCTCTGGTTTGTTCTGTTACCGCAGCTAAAGCCAGTTTTTCAATGATTTTACGTTCCCACCCGGCTTCTTGATTGGGCTTGTCTTGTTGATTTTCCATGACTTTTTAACCTTAAATAATGTTCAGTAATTCTGTTGGCTGTTGCAAGCACAGTAACGGATGGTATTGTTGTAAAAGCTCTGCCGAGTTTGCGCCACAAGACACAGCAATAGCAGAAATAGGGGCGTTGAGCGCCATTTGCAAGTCATGAATGGAATCACCGATCATTAATGTTCGCTCCTTTGCGGCCTGGGTATGCTGAATAATCTCAAGCAACATTTTGGGGTCCGGTTTGGAGGCGGTTTCGTCAGCGCAGCGGGTGACACAAAAAAACTCTTCGGTTCCGGTTGCCTGTAATGCTTTTTGCAGGCCGACTCTGGTTTTGCCGGTAGCAACGGCGAGTTGATAACCGCTTTCCTTCAATTCGACCAACATGGCATAAACCCCGGGAAACAAATCGTCAGGGCTGATTTGTTTTGAATTATATTGCTCGCTGTAACAAGCCACTAATTGCGCCTGTGTATGCGGGTCTATTTCAGGAAACAGAGACTGCATGGCGTTGTTGATACTTAAACCAATGACATCTTTTGCCGCCTGAGTTTCAGGAACAGCGATGCCACATTCAACAGCCGCCTGTTGCAGGCAACTTGCAATCCAGTCTATCGAATTGATCAAGGTGCCGTCCCAATCAAAAATAATTAAATCAAACCGATTCTTCATTAGTTAACAACGTTTCCAGTTGGGCAGGTAAGGGAGCTGAAACAAACATGACATCACCGGTAACCGGGTGCTTAAATTTTAATGTTTTCGCATGGAGAAACATCCGCTTATAGCCTTTGTTTTTAAAAATTCGGTTAACTTCATCCACACCATAACGATCATCGCCAACGATAGGATGTCCCAAGCTGGCAGCATGAACCCTAATCTGGTGGGTGCGTCCGGTTTTTGGAGACGCTTCTACCAAGGTTGCATTACGAAAGGTCTTTAAGCGAGTGAAGAGTGTTTCAGCGGACTTTCCGGCTTGACTGATTATCACCATACGTTCGCCGCCTTTACTGACATTTTTTAACAAGGGCGCCGTTACTATCAGTTTTTTTCTGCCCCACTGTCCTGAAAGTAAGGCATGATAAGTCTTTTGAATCTCGCTATTTCTAAAAAACTCTTGTAATTGACGCAAGGCACTGCGTTTTTTAGCAATTAACAGGCAACCGGACGTATCTTTATCAAGTCGATGCACCAGTTCTAAAAACCGCGCTTCGGGTCTTATCAGTCTAAGTCCTTCAATAATGCCGGAACTGACACCACTACCACCATGCACAGCAAAGCCTGCCGGTTTATTGATGACCATAAAGCCGTCATCTTCAAATAAAATGCCTTGTTGCAGCGCCGCTTGCAAGCCTTGAGGAACATAAAGTTCTTCGCTACGTTCTGCCACCCTGACGGGAGGAATTCTGACTATGTCACCGGCAAGCAGTCGGTATTTAACATCGACGCGCCCTTTGTTAACCCTGACTTCGCCTTTTCTTACAATGCGATAAATACGGCTTTTAGGGACTCCTTTTAAGCGGGCAATTAAAAAATTGTCTAATCGTTGATCGCAATTGTCTTCAGTAATTTCGACATATACAACATGGGGTAACGTGTTTTCTTCTATAATCATTAGGCAAATAATACCAGTATCCAGAGATAATTGATTCTTTAAAATTGATGTGAGACGATAAGGTTGTTATATTAGGCAAGTTTTTATAAAGAACATACTTAATGCGCTGCCGATTTCAATAAAAAAACCGGCTTGGAGCAACTTAATGAAAGTTAAAACAACACACTTGTGTCATTGGCTTTTCATTATACGATTTTTGGGTTCATCGTTCGACCCTAGACGAACGATTTTTTTAAACCCTGTTTAAAACAGAATTTACCACCAAAGACTAAAAATAAATATTAACTTGGCATCTGTCCGCGCTAACCCTATGACTTTACCGGTTGTAAGTCTTAAATAACGACAAAAATGCGCAGATGACGGAACATAAGACCGTAATAACGAAGCTGATAGTTTTTTTGGATCTATTGCTTCATGTTTGTATTGACACACAATGATGCGATGACCAAAACCAGTCTAATTGAGTAAATTCTGACAATGGAGCAGGAAACTACAAGGATAATTGAATGAAAAGAATGCTTATCAACGCTACGCAGGCTGAAGAACTGCGAGTCGCTTTGGTAGACGGTCAAAAACTTTATGATTTTGACATAGAAGTCCCTTCAAAAGAACAAAAAAAGTCCAACATATACAAAGGTATCATTACCCGCGTAGAGCCCAGTCTGGAAGCGGCCTTTATAAATTACGGCGCTGAAAAACACGGCTTTTTACCTTTTAAGGAAATTTCACCGCTCTATCGACAGCTTCAGGAAGGTGCCGAAGAAGGTCGGCGACCCGCTAT
Source organism: uncultured Methylococcaceae bacterium (assembly GCA_903903365.1). Classification (GTDB taxonomy): domain Bacteria; phylum Pseudomonadota; class Gammaproteobacteria; order Methylococcales; family Methylomonadaceae; genus Methylobacter_C. Next base: position 4,179 of record CAIUYS010000585.1, on the reverse strand, counting down.
AAAAGACATGATCAAGGAAGGTCAGGAAATCATTGTTCAAATTGAAAAAGAAGAACGCGGCAATAAAGGCGCAGCCTTAACCACCTATATCAGCTTGGCTGGTACTTATTTGGTATTAATGCCTAATAATCCCAAGGCAGGTGGTATATCAAGGCGCATAGAAGGCGAAACCCGCAGTGATTTGCGTGAAGTCATGGCCTCGCTTGAGATTCCTGACAGCATGGGTCTGATCGTCAGAACGGCGGGCTGTGGAAAAAATGCCGAAGAGCTGCAATGGGATTTAAACTATTTGCTACAACTGTGGGAAGCTATTGAGCGCTCGTCCACTGAGCAGAAAGCACCCTTTTTGGTATTTCAGGAAAGCAACGTCATTATCAGAGCCTTACGTGACCATTTACGCGGCAATATCGATGAAATTCTGATTGATAATGAAGAGTCTTTTAAATTGGTACAAGACTTCCTTAAAGAAGTGATGCCTCATTTCTTGCCAAAAGCCAAGCTGTATCAAGACGCGGTGCCTTTATTTAGCCGTTATCAGATTGAATCTCAAATTGAAGTGGCTTATTGCCGTGAAGTGTCTTTGCCGTCTGGTGGGTCATTGGTTATCGATCATACCGAAGCCTTAACGTCAGTTGATATCAACTCAGCACGCGCAACCAAAGGCAGTGACATTGAAGAAACGGCGCTCAATACCAATCTGGAAGCGTGCGATGAAATTGCCCGTCAATTGCGGTTACGCGATTTAGGCGGTTTGTTTGTTATCGACTTTATCGATATGCTGTCCAACAAAAATCAACGGACGGTTGAAAACCATCTGCGTGATGCCCTTAAAATTGATAGAGCCCGTATTCAAACCAGCCGCATCTCGCGTTTTGGCTTGCTGGAAATGTCCAGGCAAAGAATGCGTCCGTCTCTGGGTGATTCTACACAATTACCGTGTCCGCGTTGTAAAGGTCAAGGGACTATTCGTAATGTTGAATCCGTTGCCTTGTCGGTCTTAAGGATTCTTGAAGAAGAAGCCATGAAGAAAGGCACGGAAAAAGTCATTGCTCATTTGCCTATTGAATGCGCGACTTTTCTGTTAAACGAAAAGCGTCACGCCATTGAGCAAATTGAAGCCAGACTGAAAGTGGGCATTATTATTTTGCCGAGTAAACATCTTGAAACGCCGGCTTATGACATTGACCGCATCAAGGAAAAAGAATTTGTCGATGATAAGCCCAGTTACTTGCAAATAAAAGCAGAAGACATCTCTATTCCGGATTTTGCACAGCAAATCAAGCCAAAACTTGAAAAAGCGGCAATCAAGGAATTTATGCATGATTCCCCTGCACCCGTGCAAGTTAAAAATGAAGCCGCCAGCTTGATTAAACGTTTTTGGGATAAACTGATAGGCCCCAGTGCAGAGCCAGAAGTGGTAGTGGCAGCACCCGCACCTGCGCCTGTTGTTGAAAAAACCAGGTCATCTGACGACAGTCAACCGAATCGAGGTCGAAACAACAGACGCGGCGGCAGAAATCAAGGTTCAAAATCACAGGAACCACGTCCGCCTCGCGCTCCAAAAGAGCAAGATACCAAGCAGGAACAAAACAAGGACAATAAAGAAAATAAAGAACCGAAACCTAACCGTAATATCCGGGGGCCTGGGCGTAACGTAAGACGTAATCTTGCACCCGTCAACACTATGGCTGATGAGACGGTAGAACTGGTTAAAAATAAACCGGTTGCAGATAACGAAGCCGTAGTCACTGAAGCCACAATACTGGCACCTGAAGGCTCTGCATCGCCTGAAGAACAAGCCAGGCAAACCGCCAGAAAAAGTACCAACCGAAGAGGCCCAAACCGTAGAAGACCCCGTAATCCCAACTACAAAAAAGCGGATGGTGAAGGTGATTCAAATGACGGTGAAGGTGATTCAAACGGTGGCGGTAGTGAAACTTCATCCGACAGACAAAGCGAAGCACCACCCCGTTCTTATGACAGCGATTTTGCTGAACGAGTTGAAAAAGTTGAAAAAGTTGAAAGAACCGAGCGTCCTGAGTCTCCTCAGATACCGGTTTCAGTGGCTCCAGAACCACAAAAAGCCGTTACTGAAGCCGCACCTAAAGCAGTAGAATCCACAAAGCAAGACGCCCCAACAGAGTAATAAATAACCCAGCCCTTGGAATGTGCAATACGCATTTCAAGGGTTGGGTTTTATAACGCCTGTCAAAATTATCAACTCCGTCTTTAAAAGATCAGTTCTTTTACCGTTAACACGCCCTATTTAATGCCAGGCAAGGTGAGTTAGACCTTTAACCCTCCCTGTTTAATGTTCAATAGGGAGCGTTACATCATTTAACTATTTTTTCCCCCACGAAGCAGGAAATTTTTTTATAGGGGCAGGCTTTTACGCCTGCCCTTTAATGCCACGATGTGATCAGGGCAATCGCAAGGGCTTGCCCCTACAGAACACGGATAACGTTACCTAAAAGCAACCTCCTTTTGGTAAAATTGTACTCGTTAACAGCTTTTGTTTTTCTTCGTGTCCTTCGTGTCTTCGTGGTGAATGCTTTTCTTTACAGGAGCTATTTTAAATCAGGACAATCAATATAGTTGGGATGAACCGTACTGATTGCGACTGTCCGATGCTCCTGATCTGGCGTGTTATCGGGGCCGCCTTGCGCTTCACCCAATGCGGTAACGCGCAGTTGCTCCGGTTTGGCCCCTTTTTCTATCAACATTTGGCTGACGGTCGCGGCTCTTCTTTCTGATAAATTTTGATTGCTCTCCGGACTGCCAACAGTATCGGTATAAGCGATAACATCTGCGGTTGCGTCTGGGTGATGTTCCAGATATTTGCCCAGGGACGAAATGTGGTGATCATTGGTTTTGTAAGGTATTGCACTGCCGGTTTTGAAATACGCGGCCGTTTGTTTAGCGGCTTCAGCTTGATGATGGTTTTGTCCATGTACGGATGTTAACCATTGGCACAGCTCTTTTTCTGAGGCAAGCCGGTGCTCTGCGGCTTCCTTGGCAGCATCCATTGCTTTTTGCCGTTCATCAATATTCCAATATTGATCGTTTTTCCAATGATCCAACACATTATTGGCTTTCTCCAATTTTTCTTCGGCCAATTCCTCATGGTAAACTGATTGACCATAATGGCCGGCTACTGCGGCATCAATTCCCGAGGTGAGCCCGGGAACATCTTTCTCGGGCGGCGTACAGCCCGCAAGAGCTAAGACTAACACTGCAAATGGCAGGTAAACACATTGTTTGTTCATGATTTTATCCTCTCAGTGCAAACCACCCACAACGTTGTGGTGGATGGATACAACGGTTATTTAATGGGGGCAAATCTATTCGCCATCATCCAGCGGTCCATACGTAGTCCAGAATCCTGGAATATGAATGCCGAAGTAACGCGTATCCTCGCTAAAACGATCCCATACATAAGGCGGTGAAATATAATCATCGGTTGGAATGGGTGAGGTAATTAATTCCGCTGCTCCTACAACCGTTCGGCTAACGGAATGTATTACACCGCGCAGCACTCCCCATGTTAAGCCAACAAAAATATTTTCATCGTGACTGATGTTAATAACATTTTTTGGTAACTCAATTAAGCCGGTTGTTGTATTGGATAGCCCCTGAGTAAATTTTGACGTGAATTGGGACAGGTAGCCAGGATCAGGCTCATTCGCATAAGCTGACCCGACTGACAATAATGCGCTGCTAAGTACACAGGCAATATAGAGGTTTTTATAGTTCATTTTCAATCCTCCAAAGATGGTTAAGACATCAGAATCAATGGGAGTCAGTCTTGATTGACTCTGAAAACAGGGTTAATTTATACCCAATAAAAAACTAAATCCAATCCTGGTAATGTTAACGAAATGATAGGGCGGGGGCACAGTCAGGGTTTTTTATTTGTATGAGATACCCGACTTTCCGATCCTATTTTTTTATAGGTTTGGCTTTATGGTTTTTGCGCAGTAAATCACAAAATTAAATAAATATCAACTGATATTTATAGTTAGTGTTTGAGTTGAAAGGTCATAATCCTCTTGCGGGACAAAGCGGCAATAGATTATGCTTGATCACAAGCAGAGCTTGCAGACCGAATAATAGAGTCTATTTATACTGTTCAGGTTTAAGTTGATAGGTCATTTTCTTGTTACTCAATCTTCAAGTTTT
>CAIUYS010000584.1 GCA_903903365.1 uncultured Methylococcaceae bacterium | reverse complement strand
AGTTTCTCGTAACATGCTAATTTAATAATATTTTTTTGTTTTACCAAGTGTATATTTTATCATTTTAGACAGGTGAATTTTCTTTTTTTCACCTTCAGGCTATTAATTCCATTCGCTTTAATGGGTTTTGCAAGTGCCTCTACATTCAAAAATATTGGAAGGCATTTAAGATCTATTTTGTTGCCGGCCCGGGCCTTGTGGTCATGGTCGCTGACAATGATGCCGGGGGCATAACCACCTACGCCGCCACTGGCGCAAAATATGGCTATCACCTTATCTGGTTTCTTTTGATTCTGATCCCGGTCGCCTACTATGTGCAGGAAATGACCGTACGCCTGGGGGTAATCACCAAGCGCGGTCATGCCGTGGCCATTTTTAATGGCTTTGGCGCATTCTGGGGTTGGTTTTCCCTGATTGACCTGATGATTTTGGACTGGCTGACGCTGATCACCGAATTCATCGGCATGACCTCGGTCCTGCGTATCTTCGGGGTGCCCCCTGGTTCACGGTTGCTGGCGTAGTAACTTTGATGGGGCCAATCGTGATAAACGGCCGCTACTGGACTTGGGAAAAAATCGCCATGTTGTTCTGTGCCTTGAATCTTATCTATATCCCTGGCACGTTCATGGTCAACCCGTCGGTCTCAAACATAATCAATGACGGCCTGATACCGGATTTCGCCGGCGGCTTTAACGGCCAGCTGTTTTTCTTCCTGATGGCCAACATCGGAACCACTATCGCGCCCTGGGTGCTGTTCTTCCAACAAAGTGCCGTGATCGATAAAGGAATGCAGGAAAAAGACATTCCGTGGGGATAGTTTGACACGTTATTGGGCTCGATATCGACGGTCGCAGTGGCCATTTTCATTGTCATCGTTACCGGCACTGTCCTGGAAGGCGTGGAAATCGACAGCATCCACAAGCTGCCGAACAAATGATGAAAAGCAACCACTATGTCGGCACCTTCATGGCCATTGGACTTTTTGATGCCGGTTACGTTATCGCTAACCCGAAAAGACTGCGTTTCACGTTGATGGTTTTCAATCGCTCCAAGATTGTCTTATTCAGTCATGGATTGCTTTCCAATGCAGTCGTGCTACGATTCAACAAGTGCCCACACTCTTCTTGTTTAGGGCAATGAATCAAGGGAAAACACGGGGGCAAATCTTGCAATCACACATTCAGCCTAATCACGCTCAACCGGAGCGCAGTTATATTGATGCAAAGAATCAAACCCAAATCAGGAGATATGGCATTCGATGAATCCCTCGAAATTATTAATTACAGGTTCCTGCGGATTAATTGGCAGAATCTTGTGGCGAGACTTGGCAAACGCGTTCGATCTCTACGGGGTTGATATTTGCCTGACAGAGCCAGTCGATCACATATTTCTAGCCGATATTTCTAACTTTGAACAAGTTGAAGCTGTATTTGCGCGAATCCCTGAGCTTGCGTATGTGATTCATTTAGCAGGTGATCCGCGAGTTGATGCAGATTGGCAATCAGTACTGGTGAACAACATTGTCGGAACAAGAAACATATTTGAAGCAGCCAAGGCGCATGGGATCAAGCGAGTAGTATTCGCAAGTTCAAACCATGTTACGGGTGCTTGTGAAGGTATTCCCCCAAGTCTGCATACCCAACTGGAACCAACACTTATTTCGGTGCAAGACCCAATTCGACCAGATGGGTATTATGGGGTTAGTAAAGCCGCTGGAGAGGCTATTGCCAGAATGTATTACGAGCTTTACGGTCTTGAGTCAGTTTGCCTTCGCATTGGCTCGGTCCTAAAGGACGATGACCCCACCGGAAATGCTCGTCACCATAGTACCTGGCTAAGCCAGCGGGATCTCTTGCAACTGGTAAAGAAGAGTCTCTTGGCTGAAGTAAAATTTGCGATTTACTATGGTGTTTCGAATAACAGAAAACGGTTTTGGGATATTTCCAATGCTGTGACCGAAATAGAATATCAACCAGAAGATGATGCTTCGATACATCTGTAACGCACTCAAAAGCATCTGCCCAACCACAGCACGCAGACGATTTGCTCCACTACTCTTATCAAACGACCAACATTACGCTCAACCGGAACGCAGTGGATTATGTCGTGTACGTTGAAATCAATGAAATCAATCGAGTCTGACCCTGAGGTATCCCCACAAAATATCAATAAAAAACAATACATTACTGGATAAAAATAAGATCAAGCTTGTCTGAGCATAAGAATTCATTCTAAAATAAGAACTTAGAAGGATAAATT
>CAIUYS010000583.1 GCA_903903365.1 uncultured Methylococcaceae bacterium | reverse complement strand
GCATCATTGATGAATATTTAACATCGGTATTACCCGCTTCGTCTTCGCTATATAAATATTTACGTTTTATATTTATAAAATAGGAGTGTATTTCATGGTTGACAACAAATATTTAGACATCCTAGAGCTTGAGGGTGTAGCTATTGTTCCATCAATGCTCAATCAAAATCAGGTGGATGATTTACGTTCAGAGCTAGAGCTTGCTATCGAGGAAGATGCGATACATTATCCGAATGTATTCGATAAAGGCATGGTACACAACTGTATGGTTAGAGGTAGTAATATGGCTGGCATTTTGGATCATCCAGTTATGAATGCTTATCTCAATAAATGTTTTTCTGATACCTGTATTGTTTATGCCTATCAATCATCCTCTTTACCCCCTAAGCAAAGTAATTATGGTAGCCGTGTACATGTAGATTGCCCAAGATTTATTTCTGGTTATAATTCGAACATGGGTGTCATGTTTCCTTTGAACGATTTTACCGTGGAGAATGGCGCGACCTATTATCTGCCTCGTTCGCATAAACTGGCTGATTTACCAGCAGAAGATTTTTTTTATGCAAATGCCAAGCGTGCTTTTTGTAAAGCAGGAGATATGATACTCTTGAACCCCAGACTCGTTCATGCAGCAGGCTTCAACGCTACTAATATCACAAGACACGCGCTAACGATTAATTTTTGTCGATCATATATGCGGCAACGATTTGATTTTCCAAGACTTATATCACAGGATATAATTGATAAACTTGGAGAAAATGGTCGTCGGTTAATTGGTATGAACGTGCGTATGCCGACAAATTTGGAAGAATTCTACCTGCCACCAGAACAGCGTCTCTACAAACCTAATCAAGGCTAAGTTATAAAAAGATTGCTCATTTTAGTGTAATATCGTTAGTTAGATTAACACGCTATTAGGTTGCCTATAGTCTTGGTATTTATTTTGGCTATTAGCGATAAAACTTATTTTTGTAAAAACATAAAATGAATAAACAACCATGCCATATTTGTTCTTCTAGTAATTTAAAAGATTACATGGAGGTTAAGTCATATAAAATCACTAAATGCAGCGATTGCAATCATATTCAGGTAAACCCAATACCTGATGAACAAACTCTTCTTGCTTTATATCAGCATAATGAAGACGATTCATTTTATGGTAACTCTTGTTCCGCTTCTATACTTGAAAAAAGTAACAGCGATAAAAATTTTTTGAAGCGATATTATTCAGATCGGATTGATGTTATCCATCAGAATATTTCCAACAAAGAAGCGAATATAATGGATTTTGGCTGTACTCATGGTAATTTTGTAAAAGCCATTATTGATTCAGGTTTTAAAAATGCCTACGGTTATGATGTAGCAGAAAACTTGGTAGAACAAGGAAAAATGAACGGACTTAAGCTATATACTGGAAATATTGATGAGTTTTCCAATTCATTTAATGATTTTTTCGATATGATATTATCATATCATGTGTTTGAGCATTTACCAGAACCTAAAGACACATTAAGTAAAATACATAGTTGCCTAAAAAAAGGTGCTTTTATGTATGTAAATGTTCCTCACATAAATTCTTTACAAGTTAAAATTTTGAAGGAAAAATCCGTCATTATTGACCCGCCTTTTCATTTACATTATTTCACTAAAAAATCGATCACCAAGTTATTTGAAGATCAGGGATTTGAAATTATAAAAGTAACAACACCGTTTTGGGAAAAAAGCACAGATACTTACCTAGAATTAAAAGGTTATAGTCATAGTACAGCGGTATTTTTAAGATACCTTGTTGCTCCAGTTAGAGGCATAATTGAATTATTCTCTTTAGGTGGAAACATTACAGTCATAGCCAGAAAAAAATAGATCGAAGTTTTGAAATGAAGGTCACCACATGAAAAGCATACTGGTTGTAGGTAGCACTTCCACAGTAGGGATTTCTGTCGGCAGTCTGCTTGCCCGACATCACAAGGTTTTTTATGCAGGAAGACAAAATGCAGATTACTATCTGGATTTAAGCTCAACAGAGTTAAAATTACCAGAAAATCTACAATTTGATGTTGTTATTCACACAGCAGCAGATTTTGGCGGAAACTCGGAAGAATACTTTTATAGAGCAGAAATGATCAACGCTATAGGTACACTCAATGTGTGTCGTTTAGCCCAAAAAGTTCATGCTAAGCATATATTGGTTGTTTCTTCTCTGTCTGCAAGTTACATTTCAGGTGATCCTTACTTTAATATTTATTCATTGTCCAAGCGTCATGCTGATGAACTTGCGCAAATTTACTGCGACCAAGTCGGCTTGCCCCTAACCATTTTGCGCCCTACTCAACTATACGATGCCGAGTCAAAATGCAAAGCCCATCAAGGTCTTTTCTACTCAATCATAGAAAAAGCACAAAAAGGCGAGGATATTGATTTTTATGGCAATAATAATGCGTTGAGAAATTATCTTTACCTTAATGACTTCTCTGAAATTGTAGCCAGAGCTATTGAAGAAAAAGTAATAGGCACTTTCAATTGTCCTTCACCCAATTCTGTTCGTCTTAGTGAGATTGCCCAAACAGCTTACCGCATATTCAATCAAGGAGGTGATATACATTTTCTGGCAGACAAGCCAAACATAGTAGATTTGCCTGAAGTATGTGGAAGCGATCTTTACCAAAAAATAGGTTTTAAGCCCCAGATTAGTTTGGCTGAAGGAATTCAAATGATTAAAGATGTACGAGAAATGATATGACAACCGTATTAGTAACAGGCGTGGGCGCGATTATTGGCTACGGCGTACTTCGAGCACTCCGCAAAGCTGATAAAAACATTCGTTTGATCGGAGCTGATATTTATCCAGATGCCGTTGGACAAGCGTGGGCGGATAACTTCGTTGTAGCCCCGCTTACTTCTAGCGATAATTATCTGGCTTGGCTTGAAAAGACTATTGTCGAAAATCAGGTTGATTTGGTGATTCCTGGTATAGAACAGGACGTGCATTATTTCTCCGATCATCGAAATGTTTTCAGTGGGCTTTCTGTCAGTGTTGTACTTAATAATCAACGTCTTATTAGTCTTACTCGTGACAAATGGTTGATGCACCAAGAACTGGCAAGCATTAATAGCAAAGCTAGGATAATTTCGTATCTGGAGGGTGACTTTGACGGCCTTTCCCAAATGTTGGGATTGCCTTTTATATTAAAACCAAGATGCAGCTACGCTTCTAAAGGCTTAGTACGAGTTCATAACGAGACCGATTTTATTTTATCAGCGGAAAAGTTGGGACACGATCTCATGGCTCAACCCATAATTGGTAGTGATGATGAGGAATATACTGTTGCGATTTTTGGCGATGGTCTAGGACATATATGTTCTTCCATCACTCTCCAGCGGCGTTTAGCTGCCGATGGTTCGACAGCAAAAGCATGGGTTCGACAACATAATGATTTGGATGAAGTTGTTGCCTCGCTTTGCGCCCACTTTAAACCCATTGGACCGACCAACCTACAGTTTCGCAAAGATAGCGAAGACTGGAAAATGCTTGAAATCAATCCGCGTATATCCAGTTCGACATCATTGCGAACAGCATTTGGTTACAATGAAGCAGAGATGTGCCTTAATTTTTATCTTGAAGGTAAAAAAATAACGCAACCTGAAATCAAGAATGGATTTGCAGCACGCTATATTGAGGATTGCGTTATTTATGCTCGCGATCATTTCTGATATTCACGGCAATCATGCCGCGCTTATTGCTGTTCTTGATGAGTTAGATCGCATAGGCGTTGAGAAAATAATCTGTCTTGGTGATGTTGGGGGGTATTACTGTCAAATAAATGAGTGTTGCGAAACCCTCCAAGCCAGAAATGTTTTTTCTCTTATGGGCAATCATGACTGGTATCTTGCAACTGGTGAACACTGCCAGCGATCTAATAGTGCGAATCGCTGCCTAGATTACCAGCGGAAAGTCATTAGCAAAATCAATCTTGATTGGCTCACCACTCTAAAACCAAAAGCAAAAATTGATGGTCTTAATATCGTACATGGCGGCTGGAATGATCCGCTTGATGAATATGTTATGCCTTCGACTGAATATTTCGCTGATATTCAGGGGCATTTTTTCGCTTCTGGCCATACACATATACCCTGCATCTGGTCTGGTGGTGGCAAAACGTATTGTAATCCAGGTTCTGTAGGTCAACCCCGTGATGGTGATGCCAGAGCGTCTTTTGCTATTCTGAATCATACAGAATTTTCACTGCATCGCGTTGAGTATGACTTCAAACCACTACAAAAAGACATGAAAAACGCTGGATTTGAAGCATACTTTTATGAAAATCTTGCTACTGGCACAAGAATTGGCGGAAAAATAGACAAGCTGGAAAAGCAGCATTAATGTTTTCGCCTCAAACTAGTGTTTAAAGATAATCGGCTATTTGTTTATTTTCGACCACAAAGATCGGCGTTATATGTTTTAAAATGGCAATGGACAGGCTGACTTTAGTCAGGCGATTATTAATACACAAAAAGAACAAATCATAATGAAGATACTATTACTCACTATTCCAGTCGCCTTATTAGTTGCCTATAGCCAAATTATGCTGAAATGGCGAATGCTAAACATTGATGTAGTAGATATGCAAGCGATACCCTTATTACCACGCATGCTTAAATATCTCTCTGACCCATTCATCCTATCTGCCTACCTTACCGCATTTCTTTCATCACTGGTATGGATGTATGTGATTACCAAACTGCCTTTAGTAACGGCGTTCCCTGTATATATCGGTATTACTTTTGTGTTAGTAATCGTTGGCGGTTGGTACTTTTTATCTGAAGCCATCACGCTCATACGACTTGCGTCAGTCGCGCTAATACTGACGGGTATTATTCTTGGAGTAAAAAGCTAGTGTCTATGCTTGATAATTTAGCTCTAATGGAAACCTGGTTGAGTGGCGTCTTGTTTTTATTGTCCAAATATTTTGTGTTTCCTCATTCTAAAATTGCCCCCTTATCACAATCATGATAATTTGCCCGAGCTGTAGTGCTACCAATTTTAACCTGGAAGTAGTCTGCCCAAAATGTGGTTTTTTGCCAGAAAAAATTGACGGTTTTTGCGCTTTTGCCCCTAAGCTGGCACATGATGGAGGTGGCTTTAAAGCAAGCTATTTTTCAGATTTAGCTCGCTTAGAAGATGCTAATTTCTGGTTTCGTTCTCGCAATCAGTTAATTCTTTGGGCGCTGAAAGCACATTGTGAAAATTTCAGTTCGTTTCTTGAAATTGGCTGCGGTACTGGTTATGTCTTATCAGCTATATCAAAACAGTTTCCACGCGCAACACTACACGGAAGTGAGATATTTACAGCAGGTCTTGGTTTTGCAGCGGAAAGGTTGCCTTTGGTTAACTTGATGCAAATGGATGCCCGGAATATTCCGTTTGTAGATGAATTTGATGTGATTGGTGCGTTCGACGTTTTGGAACACATTGAAGAGGACGAATTGGTTTTGGCGCAAATGCATGAAGCACTAAAACCTCAAGGCTTTATGCTACTCACCGTGCCCCAACATACTTGGTTGTGGAGCCCCGTTGATGAACATGCTTGTCACGTTCGTCGTTATACGGCTTTAGATCTCCACCAAAAAATTGAGTCAACCGGATTTCAGATTGTAAGAAGTACCTCGTTTGTAACTACGCTTCTCCCAGTCATGATGATTTCCAGATTTCTTCAGAAGAAAGTGATTGATGAGAATTTTGATGGCATAGCAGAACTAAAAATTCATCCTTTGTTAAATTGGCTATTTGAAGCGATCTTAGGGACAGAGTTATATATGATTCGCAATGGTTTAAATTTCCCCCTTGGCGGTTCCAGGGTATTAGTGGCAAGAAAGTTATGAATGAAATCCCTTTTAATAAACCCTACATGACTGGCAAGGAGCTTTTTTATATTGCCGAAGCGCATTTTAACCACATGTTGGCTGGCGATGGGCCATTTACAAAAAAATGTCACGAATGGCTGGAAGCGAAAACGGGTGCTAAAAAAGCATTGCTCACCCATTCTTGCACAGCTGCACTTGAGATGACGGCAATTCTTGCTGATATTCAGCCAGGCGATGAAGTGATTATGCCGTCTTATACGTTTGTCTCAACTGCCAATGCTTTTGTGTTGCGCGGCGGAGTACCGGTGTTTGTAGATATTCGCCCCGATACCTTAAATATTAATGAGACACTGATTGAAGCTGCCATCACTTCTCGCACCAAAGCGATTGTGCCTGTGCATTATGCCGGAGTCGCTTGTGAAATGGACACCATTATGGACATTGCGCAGCGTCATAACCTGTTGGTGATCGAAGATGCAGCACAAGGAATCATGTCTACTTATAAAGGCAAACCACTCGGCTCCATAGGTCACCTGGGGGCTTACTCTTTTCACGAGACCAAAAATATTATTTCTGGTGAAGGTGGCGCTTTGTTAGTCAATGATGACCGCTTTGTCGAACGTGCCGAGATGATCCGCGAGAAGGGTACTAACCGTGGTCAATTTTTTCGCGGTCAAGTCGATAAGTATACTTGGGTTGATATTGGCTCTTCGTATCTGCCGGGTGAAGTCATAGCAGCTTTCTTGTGGGCGCAGATGGAAGAGGCCGAATCAATTACACAACGACGACTAGCAATTTGGGAGCGCTATCATGAAGCGTTTGAAGATATGGAAATATCTGGACTGGTACGCAGACCAGTGATTCCAGTTACCTGCTCGCACAATGCCCACATGTATTATCTTTTGCTCAGCAATTTGGATAAGCGCACAGCATTTATTAATGATCTAAAAGTGAAAGGCATAAACAGTGTCTTTCATTATGTCCCGTTACATTCTGCTCCAGTAGGTATGAAGTTTGGACGGGCTAATGGAGATTTATCTATTACCAGTCAATTTTCAGAACGGCTAGTCCGTTTACCTCTATGGATAGGATTGGATCTTCATATTGATCGGGTGATCAATTATTCAGAACGTAAACCAGAGTGAGATTTAACCGTCCGTCGAGGCGACAACCACATTGATAATTTCCGGGTATCGACTATGGTTAGTTTGAGTTTACAAAAAGGCTAATATGAGAAATATTTATAAATTGCTTTTAAAAATTTTGAGCGTTTCTTCTTATGCTAATATTTCTTTTGATGATTTATGCAATATATTGAAAAACTTAGATTTTGATTTCCGCACAAAAGGTAGTCACCATGTTTTTAGAAAAGTAGGTGCTGAGGAAGAAATTAATTTACAAAAAGATTGGGCTAAAGCAAAGCCTTATCAAGCTATTGCATTAGGCTTGCCGGAGTATAGCAGTGCAAGCTAATGGTTGTGTTAAATTTTTTATCTTAAGATATGAAAAAAATCTCATTGAAGTCAGTATTGGAAATATTCAATCTTTCTTTTTTCTCGTTAATAAATTGACCTAAGCAGGATTGGTTGTCTATGAATCTTTCTGATTCACTCAAGCATTTGAGTCGAAATTCCTGCATCGCCCAAAGGCTCCTTCGTCGCTATCGCCCCTACTCAGGAGTAAGGCCGAATTGGTCATGGCTCGAAAATAACCCGGAATGGATTGCTGCTTGTCAAAAGGCGCTGGGTGGACAGAGGATTCTTATTGCGACTAGTACGGGCTCCAATTGGCCCTGCAGTGCATTGGAAAGTTTGCTGGGTGTAGCCTTAACCTTGCGGGGTGCTGAGGTTCGTTTTATTTTGTGCGATGGGGTGTTGCCTGCGTGTCAGGAATGCGATCACCAGTGGCTATCTACCGGTGATTTTATACGTAAGGGCCCTCAGTCAACGTTGTGTCGTTCGTGCTTTGATCCTGCTTATAACATGCTCGCTCCCTTGGGCTTGCCAATTCTTCGGTATAGTCAGTTTATTGATAAGGACAGCGCATTGGGCTCGGATTTGAATGCCGATTTAATAGAGCACGCCCATGCCGGGGTATTGCGCTATTTTGGTCGAGGTACGTTGCCGATTGGAAAAGAGGGGGCAGCCATATTGGCACGCTACCAGAAAGCTGCTCGTATGAGCGCCCTTGTGATGAACCGATTGCTGGAAGAGCAGAAGCCGGATGTGGCTGTTTTTCATCATGGTATTTATGTGCCACAGGGCGTGGTAGGTAGCCTACTGCGTGCTGTCGGGGTTCGGGTGGTTAACTGGGGGCCAGCTTATCGTAAAGGCACGGCAATCTTTAGTCATGACGATAGCTATCACCATACAATGATAGCTGAGGAACCCGCGCAGTGGTCGGGCCTGCCTTGGTCCGCACGGGAGGAATCGGTAGTGATGGACTATCTGCATAGCCGTTGGACAGGTGGTAACGATTGGATCAATTTTCAGGGTGATGCAGAGCAGGACAGCAAGGCCATCATGGCGCGATTGGCGCTCGATTCATCAAGACCGGTGATTGGGTTGTTGACCAACGTAATTTGGGATGCTCAACTACATTTCCGACAATCAGCCTTTCCATCTATGCTCGATTGGCTCTTTGCCAGTATTGACTATTTTGTAAGTCGCCCGGATTTACAGTTGGTGATACGCATTCACCCGGCAGAGGTGCTTGGCAGTGTGCCTTCTTGTCAGAGAGCCGTAGACGAAATACTTAATCGCTTTGGTACCTTGCCCTCTCATATCAAGGTGATTGGGCCAGAAGAAAAGATATCTACTTATTCATTAATGACATTATGTGATTCTGCCTTGGTTTATGGCACAAAGACAGCGCTGGAATTGGCTTGTACAGGTCTGCAAGTGGTAGTTGCCGGCGAAGCTTGGAGCAGGGGAAAGGGGTTCACGATAGATGTTTCGAGTCCCGAGGAATATGTTGCAGTACTCGATACACTACCTTTAAAGACGGCGCTGTCTGATGAACAGGTAATGGCGGCACGTAAATATGCTTATCATTTTTTCTTTCGGCGGATGATTCCTTTGAAGGCACTTAAACCTTTAAAACGGTTGGCACCTTACGCAGTGAATGTCACTTCTATTGATGAGTTACGCCCGGGTTACGATCAAGGCTTGGATGCCATTTGTGACGGTATTTTGGCCGGTTCGCCATTTATTTTCAATCCATGAATAATTCGATTAGGCAAGCTGACCGTAATCAGTGGGTTTTGCATGATTATTTGCAGGTTAATGGCGGTGCAGAGCGGCTGGTTTCTACTATTGCCCGAGGCATTCCAAGTTTTTCATTGGGTGTTTCAGGGACTTACCCTGGCTTTTCGGATAGCGCTAATTTATCCGGTGTTGACTTGAGGTTGTTGAGTCAATTACCCAAATGGCTACCCAGGATACCTAAGGCATTGCTAACCTTTGGAAGGCGTATGCCCTGCATCGAGAACGCTGACGCTGTTATCTACAGTGGTGTTTATGCGCCTTTAGCAGTCAAAAGCCAAAAGCGGGGGCATCGTATTTATTACTGCCATACACCGCCTCGTTTTGCCTTCGACAGAAAAAATGAGTATGTTGGAAATCTACCTGTTCCTGTGCGTAGCTTGGTTAGCATTGCGATTGATGCTTATCGTCAGGCATACAAGGAAGCTGTCGGTGAAATGGATGTAATTTTGACAAACTCAGATCACATGCGTAAACGTCTGGCTGAACAGTTAGGGGTAGATGCTTATGTTGTATACCCACCTGTTGATGTTAATGTCTTCAGGTGGCAGGCTCAAGGCGATTATTACCTTTCACTCGGACGTCTTGAGCCTAATAAGCGAGTAGATCGTGTAGTAAAGGCATTTATGAAAATGCCCGAAAAAAAACTGATCGTAGCTTCTGGAGGCTCGCAATTAGAAACCCTTCGTAATCTAGCGAGGGGAGCTTCAAATATCATTTTTATTGGCTGGTCTAGTGATGAACAACTGATCGATTTGATTGCTAATGCCATAGCATGTATCTACATTCCGCTTGATGAGGATTTTGGCATGTCGGCTATTGAGTCAATGGCCGCAGGAAAACCGTTAATTGGGGTTGCCGAAGGGGGTATGTTGGAGACGGTTATCGATGGTCAGACGGGTATTCTGCTGCCGCCCAATCCGGCTATTGAACAAATTGCTGTTGCTGTGCTTGATATGACTGCGCACCTTGCTTTATCGATGCGTGACCGTTGCGAACAACGTGCCATGGACTTCACCGAAGAGCGTTTTTTGGAGCGGATTAGCGCTTTTGTTATTGGACAAACTGGATAGGGTCTTGATGAGGATTTTACATTTTTACAGAACATCTTTCCCTGATACGATGGGGGGTATTGAGCAGGTAATTAATCAGATTGCCAGAGGTGCAAGCAAGTTGGGTGTGGAGACAGATGTTCTTTCGTTGACGCCAGATAAATCGCCAAGAGTCATGGAGATCGATGGCTACCTGGCGCATCGAGCCCGCTTGGATTTTCAGCTTGCTTCGACGGGTTTTTCGGCCTCTGCTTTTTTGCGTTTTATGCAGTTGGCCAAGAAGGTGGATGTTATTCATTATCACTTCCCCTGGCCTTTTATGGATGTGGTGCATTTTGTATCCAGGATGAAGAAGCCGACCTTGGTGACTTATCACTCGGACATTATCCGCCAGACACATTTGCTTAAGCTTTACCGGCCACTGATGCGTAAGTTTTTGACGAGCATGGATCATATTGTGGCGACATCACCCAATTATCTAGCCACGAGCGATGTACTTGGGATGTTCTCAGACAAAGTTAGCGTGATTCCGATAGGACTGGATAAAGCAACCTATCCCCAACCAGTGCCGGATCGAGTTAAGTATTGGGCCGAAAAGCTTGGGACTAAGTTTTTCTTGTTTGTTGGCGTGCTTCGTTACTACAAAGGGCTGCACATTTTGCTAGAGGCCGCGCAAGGGATAGCTTACCCTATAGTGATTGTTGGCTCCGGCCCAATCGAGCAGGAATTAAAAGCGCAAGTAGTGAAGCTCGGCTTAAGTAATATTCACTTTATGGGGCAGTTGTCCGATGAGGATAAAGTGGCACTGTTAACGTTGTGTTATGGGGTGGTTTTTCCTTCACACCTGCGTTCCGAGGCGTTTGGTATTTCCCTGCTGGAAGGCGCGATGTACGGCAAACCGATGATTTCCAGCGAGATTGGCACCGGTACGACCTTCATTAACATCGGCGACCAAACCGGACTGGTGGTTCCGCCCAGCAACCCCGTGGCACTGCGGCAAGCGATGCGTTATCTATGGGAACATCCCGAGGAAGCCGCTGAAATGGGCCAGCGTGCCGAAGAGCGATATTGGACTTATTTTATGGCGGAGCAGATGGTGAGCTCTTACGTAAATTTGTATGGTGACTTGGTCAGTCAATATCATTGTAAGTAAAAATGGTTAGAGTAGAGTTGCCAGAATCCCGTCTAACGTATTGTTTATAAAACCTTCAATTGCAAGGTAGTCTTGCTACAATTGTTCGGCGACAATTATCCTGTCCGGTTCCTTACAAGTGTATTAGATTTATTGGGTGTTTGGCGTTTTGATATGTCAAAAATATGACATATACTTGTCCAGATTAAAACAATGACACCTGTTTTAATCACCTTCCGCTATAACCCATGATAATTTTATATCCACATGATTAACCCCCGCAGTCTGATTCGAGCACTTGATAAACACTGGGACGCAATAGAGCGCATCGTGTTATTGGGTCGCGATCAAATTGCTTATGAGCGTAACGATGTCTTGGCGTTAATGGCTAAAGTCTATGTTCATGAATCGGTTGAACAGCAGGTTGAACGTTTGCAACAGTTGGTTAACGCCGAATTGTTGGTTGAAATGTCGCATAGCAATACGTTGCAGCTTAACGAAAATGTCCGTCAATTTGTCGGCAGTTTGTTACATGAGCATGAATTGGGGTTGTCGGATATTTTAAAAGCCCGGATTGTTGATATTAAAACCGGTCTGGAGCAATTGCAGCAGGCTGTTCATGATAGGGATATGTCGGCGTTGCAACGAGGCGCGGTGCGGATTGATAATCAACTTCGGCAAATTTTACAACAACTTGACCAAGATACCCATGCCATTCAGGACATTGCTGAACGTGCCAAAGCCGCTGACGAGAAGATGCCGTTGGCCAAGCGTTATCGTGAAGTGCTGGAAGCGTATGACCGTTATGTACAACCGATGACCGAGTTAATGGATACCGGCGCGGGCGGGAGTTTTTATCCGCTGCTGGAAGAAGCTGAAAAAGTTTTGGAAGCGTTGGCTCAGCAATTAGTGATTCAAGGCGGTTTATACAGTCATCAGCGATTGTTGCGACAAATAGGCTTTAGGGTTAAGGAGTTACGGCAAAACGGACTTCTCGCTTTGAAACAATGTACCAACACCTTGATGCCGCTGCGGGAAGAGTTGCGTCGACATAACCGGTTAAGCGCCGCGATTGGGCAATTACTGGGTGAGGTGCGTAAAAAAGGTTTACGGAGAACTTTTTCGCAACAGAGTTTGCCGGTTTGGCGTAAAGAACGCACGGTATCGGTTGCCATCGGGCCGGAATTGTTGACGTTAATGGAACAAGTGCGTCATTATCAACCTAAAGCCGTTGATTTTCCGGAATTGACCGCTGAGGACACCCACATTCAGTTGGAACAGGTCGATGAAGATGCCATCCGCGAACACCTGTATAAGAGTTTGCCGTTAACGGACTTGATGCACTGGTTAACAGGCCATTACGGCCATTATCAGGACATCACCTTGTTAAGGCTTTACCACACGTTTATTCGTTTGGCGGATGTTGTCGCCATTCCCGATCCCAAAGAAACACGCATTGCTCTCAAGCAGGTCGCGATTCGCTTACACAGCCATACATTGACGTCTTTATGACCCTTAATTTGCCCCAACTTACCCTTTTACAGCCGCTCTTTAAACTATTAAGTTCCGGGACGCATGTAAACCGTTTGCAGGACACCGAACTTTGGGTGGAGCTGGAAAATCAGCAAAGCCATTATCAGGCCTTGTTTGCCGCGTTAGGTTTTGTATTGGTCGTGGATGGGCGCGGTTTTGCTTATTTTAAAACCGATCAAGGCAGTTCTTATACCGGCAAGTTGACCCGTCGATTGGCTTTGCTGTTGATGTTGCTGTTTGAATATCAAGCCGATCAGGGTTTGCATTTATTTCAATTTCAGCAATGGCGGCTTGATGCGGCGTTGCTTGAAAAGTTGTGGCAGCAATATCACGCTATCCTGGAAGCCGAAGAAATGAACAGCCCGCAGATGTTAAAAGAAATTTTGGATAGTGCGGCACGCGTTGGTTTTTTGGTGTTTGAAGACCAAGCTTATCGCTTGCTGACCGCCGTGCATCGTTACCTGGATTTGTTTGAGGAGCTGGCGCAGGCCGAGCGACCCGATCAGCTTCAGGTGGACGACGTTGAGGAGGCGTTGTTTTGAGCCTGATACAGTACGGTTTTCAAAAGTTGGTATTATTAAACAGCGCCGGTTACAGTCGCGCCGAATTGCCGCTGGACGATTCAGTATCGATTATCGCCCCGAATAATACCGGCAAAACCAGTTTGATTAATGCCTTGCAGTTTTTGCTTATCCTTAATAAACAGCACATGGAATTTGGGGCGCACAGCTTTGAAAATACCCGGCGTTTTTATTTTCCGGACAACAGTGCCTATATTTTACTGGAAGTGTTGTTGCCGTCCGGCATGGCGGTGATTGGTTGTGTCGGCAAGGGCTTAAGCCATGATTATGAATACTTTGCTTATCAAGGCAGTCTTGATCTTGATGATTACCGGTTGGATGATGGCAAGCTGGTTACGCAACCCAAATTAATCGGCCGTCTGTTTGAGTGCGGCAAGCCGGCCAAAATATATCCACAAGCCGAGTTACGCGCCTTGTTGTATGGCAATCGCCAAAAACAACGTTCGGATGATCCCGATTTTACTATTTTTCCACTGGAATTTACCTCCCAAGCGGCAACCTATCAGCGCATTTTGACCCGAACCTTGCGACTGGATCGTTTGGACAGCAAGGAAGTGAAAAACTATTTGCTGGAAATTTTTAAAAACGATTTGCAGGATCGCCGTGTTGATTTTAAAAGTGAATGGGACAAGTCCTTTGCTGATGTCAACTATGACAAATCCCAGTATGACGCAGTGTTTCGCAATCAAACGCGCATTGCCGACATGGAAGACAGTCAGCAAACACGCAGAACTTTACGCGGCAAGGTTATTCTGTGGCGACCTTTAATTGAGCAAGGCTTGAATGAGTGGGAAGCTTATTACAATTCTACGTTTGAACAACTGACCCAGCAATTTAAGGGGTTGGTTGCGGATATTTTGGCTTTGGAAAATCGCCAGAAAGACCTTTATAAAGACCAAGCTGAAACGGATAGCCATTTAAAAAGCCAGCAAAAAATAGAACAACGCTGCCAGGAACTCACGTTGCGTTTTGAATTTGTTAGCGATTTGCCGCAACTGCAAAATCAACGGCAAAGCTTGCAGGAACAACGCGACGAACGGGTTAGGGTGATTAAAAATGCCGAGCAGCAACAATCGCCTGAGTCGATTAAACGCAACCTTTTAAAAGTTGGCAAAGAACACGCGGATTTGCAACGTCAGTTAGCCAGTCTGGATAATAATTTATATCTGCAACTGCAAAAATTGCTGCCGACAGACCGTTTTGAGTTGTTAACCCGCTTGTTGGCAAAGTCGGTTTTAAGCTTGCCGGTCACTGAAAATAGTGCAGTTAAAATAAACGACACCGTTGCTTTTCAGTCGTTTGCCGCACAACTGGAAAACAAATTATCGGCCAATCGCTTGGAACTGCCTGGCTTGTCGCTGGATTTGTCGGCGTTGGAAGCCAACCTGACGCTTAAAACCGCACAAGAACTGGAAATGGAAATCAGTGATTGTGAGCGTCAGTTGCTCGAATTGCAAAATCTGCTACAGACCGTGGAAACGTTGGCCGAACAAAAGCGCCAGCAACACGAATTGGAGCGGCAAATAGAGGTATTGGATGCCGATATAACAGACTACAAAGAATTGCTGTTGATGCAGGCCAATGGGGCAGAACGGCTGCAAACCATTGCCGATGTGCTGCAAAAACTGGAAGCGCTTAAACGGGAAGAGTTAACGCTAACCGACCAGAAAAACAGCATCGCCCAACAGCAAGATAATAATAAAGTTTCACAGAAAGAGCTGCAAAGTCAGCATCAACGTATTAACAATGCCCGTCATCAGCGCTTGGATCAACACCCGCCGTTTACTTATTTGGAGCAGTTGCCCTTTTTGCCGTGTATGGAAATGGCTGAATTGGCCATGCCTGTCTTGGCTGACCGTATTGAAAGTTATAACCGCGATTGCCAAAAACACAATGCGCTTGACGATGACCTTAACCGGCAATTGATGGATTTGCATCGGGACGGTTTGAGCAAGTTTCAAACGCAGGATTCTTGCGAACAAGAGCTCGACGCGTTGTTTGCCTATACGGTAAATTTAAGTCAGGAGCAAGCGGCCATTGAACGCAAGGCTCGTTCTGCGGTGGTACAGATTGCGGCTATTTTGCGGGATTTGCGGAACAGTCTGGAAACGCTTAAACGGGAGATGCAAAAGTTTAACAACAAAATCAATAAACGCCAGCTTTCTGATCTGAAGGTGTTTAAAATAGAACCTCGCGAAGAAGAAGCTTTAGTCAAAGCGATACAAACTTTGATTTCCACGTCTGAACAGGTTGAATCGGGAAATTCTTTCGATTTGTTCGACCACAATGCAGTGCTGGATGATAAAGAACTCAATCATGCCAAGGATACGCTAATCAAGGAAGGTGAAGCGCGAGGCGGTCTGCGGGTTGAACATTTATTCCGGCTGGTTTTTATTATCGCCAAAGAAAATCAAACGCCTGCTGAATTTGAAGACATCGATAGCGCAGCCTCCAACGGCACCGTGCTGATGGCTAAACTGATTACCGGTTTGGCCATGCTCAATCAAATGCAAGACCCGCGCAAGACCATCAAAACCGCGTGTTATCTGGATGAAGCGGCGTCCTTGGATCAACATAATCAGCGCAATTTGATAGAAATAGCTGCGGAATTTGGTTTTACACTGATTTTTGCTTCACCCGAGCCACAAATTACCGCGCGGTATTGTGTACCTATTGGTACGACCAACGGCAAAAATCATATCAGCCGGCTTAATTGGCAGATTTTGGAACCTATCAATAATGCCGATCTCAAGGCATGAGTATTTTAAGCGAGGCATTAAAACATCTGGTAAGCATTGACCAGCCGTTAATGGCTTCGGCTTTTACGTCTGGACAGAGAAAATGTCTTGAACAGTTCGCGCGAGAAACCCGTCTGATTGAACTTAAAAAGCAAGGTCGAGGCACTGTTTATCAGATCATTAACCGACAAAGTGTTCATAACTATCTACGCCAGTTGCATCCTTTGGATGAGGCTTCCTTACCTGATAATTTACCGACACGCAGCCGTAATATTGGCATAGACCGCAATAGCAAGACCGGCCAAACCTGTCACGATTGTTGGTATTTATTGATGAAAGCCTGGGATGCTGACGTCGTTTGGCAGAATGCCAATGATCGGATGCAGCCTTCTGAATTGACGGCACGTTTTGGCGTTGCTGCCTTACAAATCAATGCGGGATTAAATTCAGGGCAAGGCTGGCAATGTAACCGGCCGTTGTTGTTGGTTGAAAATCAGGCGCTGTTTGACCAGTGTGATTGGTTGCCTCAAGATTTTAAGGGTTGTTTGGTTTATTATGCCGGCCAGCTATCCGAGGTGTTGTTGCAATGGCTTGCTGAACAAAAACGCACCAATGAAGTCATTTTGTTTCCGGATTATGACGGTGTTGGTTTAAGCAATTACGTCCGCTTGGTTAACGCGCTACACCCCGATTCCGCGTTACGGTTTTACTTGTTGCCGGATTGGGAAGCTAAATTGGAAAAATTTGGCAACACTGATTGTTGGTTGAAAACGCGGGTGCAATTTGAAAACGCTTTTGCAAAATTGACTGCGCTGAATGCCTTGAGCCCTGATTTTATTAAGCTTGGATCACTGTCTCAAACTTACGGCAAAGCATTGGAGCAGGAATCGATTTGGTTGTAGTGTACTGATTTTCTGGCACTCAATATGAAGATTGAGTGCCAGAAATTGGCCGGAATAAGGCTTTTCGAGCGCAAGCGAGAATAAGCGTTTCCGGCTCACGCCTATTGCTGTAATTATTTTTAGTTTGAACTGACCGCAAGCTCACGGCCATCGATTACTGGTCACGACTGGCCGTTTTATGGCAATAAATATGGCAGAATAAAATTCGACAATTTGCCATTACCGACTCAGTTTAATTGGCCATTAACAGTCATTGAGTGGACGTTAATCTTGAGGCGTTGTTTACATTTTAATAACGTGAACCGGTTTGAAATAACAAAGCAATTTATTTTTTTAGTTAGTGCTTATAGGTATTTTTACGTATTGTGTTTTG
>CAIUYS010000582.1 GCA_903903365.1 uncultured Methylococcaceae bacterium | reverse complement strand
CCACTTTTAAACCATACAAAATCATAATGAACTGTATTTTTCGCGTAGGCGCTGGCGAATGATTTCGGCCAACGTATTAAAAACAAAAGTAAACATAAACAACACCAGAGCGGCCAGAAACAATACCCGATAATGCGTACTATCCACTTCAGATTCCGGCATTTCCACGGCAATATTGGCGGCCAATGTACGCAAGCCCTGAAAAACACTTAAATCCATTACTGGCGTATTTCCTGTCGCCATTAATACAATCATGGTTTCGCCGACGGCACGACCCAAACCGATCATAACTGCAGAAAAAATACCAGGACTGGCCGTTAATAACACTACCTTAATCATGGTTTGCCAAGGTGTTGCGCCCAAGGCCAAAGAACCCACGGTTAAATGCTTGGGCACGCTAAAAATAGCATCTTCAGCGATTGAAAAAATAGTCGGTATAACCGCAAAGCCCATCGCTATACCCACAACCAGCGCATTACGTTGATCATAGCCGATACCCAGTTCGGTTTTAAACCAATCGCGTAACGTACCATGAAACAAAAAGGATTCCAACGGCACGCTCACGCTAAAGGCAAACCAACTGCTTAACAAAATAACCGGTATTAACACGGCGGATTCCCAGCCCTCCGGGATCTTCTGCAGAAAAGATTTTGGTAAATATTGCCAGGCGAAAGCAAATAACATAACCGTTAACGGAACCAGCATCAGCAAGGCAAACAACCCCGCCAAATACTCTTCAATAATCGGTGCCAACCACAAACCGGCCAGAAACCCCAAAATAACCGTAGGTAACGCACCCATTAATTCAATGGAAGGCTTAACGTATTGACGCATTTTTGACGTCATAAAATAGGCGGTATAAATAGCGCCCATTAAAGCCAAAGGCATGGCCACCAACATGGCATAAAAAGCCGCTTTTAACGTACCAAAAACCAACGGCGTTAAACTGTATTTAGGTTCAAAGTCACTATTTGCCGAAGATGACTGCCAGATATAATCCGGCTTGGGATAACTTTCGTACCAGACTTCTTTCCAAAGCGAGCTTAAAGAAACCTCTGGATGCTCATTATCCACTTTCCAAAAGCTTATTTTGCCATCGTCCGACTGGATCAACAGCGCATTGGCTCTGGGTGATATGGCCGCTGCAACAGGCTGTGAATGAGTAACCGTCTCCTTGATCATTTCCCGTTCAGATGTCGAATGATAAACGCCCAGTGTGCCATCGGCGTCAACCGTCATAAAACCTTTGCGTCGCTGTTCCGGATTGATTGACATAACCGCTTTATCAGACACTTTAAAGGCTCTGATTTTTTGCATGGCAAAGTGGTTTAACTCGTCTCTAACCTTACTCCACTGAGATACCAATCCGGTGGAATCACCAATCATTAAGGATAGATCGCCATTTAAAAACGCGACACTGGTAACCTTTTGTCCGGCCTGAATAATATTTTGCTCTTGAACAAGCACAGGCGCACTTTTATCGCTAATATCAAACAAACCCAACTGTCCGTTACTGCTTAACAAATAAAGATTATGTTCTTCTTTATCAATCAAAATATCGGTAACATCCTTGGCCGCATAATCTAAAACTGAATCTGTTCGGGTTACCGCTGCTTCATCCGCGAACAAAGATTTTTCTTTTTCAAAATGGCTCAAGCGAATTTTATCGCCTGTTTTTGCAATAATGGTGCTGGCGTCATTACCGATTTTAACGGCAATTTTTTCTAACGGCGCACCTGACTCATCTATCACCAAAGGCGCCTCGCCCATTGGGTAGGCTATTGAGGGTGTAATCAGGCGAACATTATTGGGATAGGTAACTTTATATTGATGCTTGGCGATAACCGCTTTGCCATCAGACAAGCCGTAAATCACGGCACCTTCGTTGTTGGGACTGCCTTGGGCAAAGCTTACAATATGAGCGCCTTCGGGTATTTTGACGGTTTCCTTTAACAGTGTTTTTCCGGTCGCCACGGCAAAAAATATCACTTGCCCCGTATCAGTAAAACGGGCGGCCACTTCATTTTGCTCTTCCACCCCCAATAATACAGTTTTACCTAATGCCTGTTCAGGTACCTCATATTGACTAACGGCCTCAGCAGTTGCCGACAAAAACAAAGGAAAAACCACATACAGCAGATAAAAGAAAATCAGCGCGATAGCAAAGATCACACCGAGCCCACCCACGACTACACCGTAGCGGGCTATTGCGTCTTTTATTAACCGCCAGCGCTCATGGACTCCACCGGATGTTTGGTTTATGGCTGAGGAATATTTTGATGGACTGTTTATTTCAGACATAGAGGAAATATAAAGATAACAATGATATAACAAAAATCAAAAAAAACGGCTGAGATTGAATAATCAAACCCCAACCGCCCTGTTTTTTGGCATTAACTTTTTTGCACACCGAAAGGTGAATAATCAGTTAATCCAGACCAACATCCCTGTCGATGCAGCCTAACCTAACAACTCATTAATCTGTCGATTATTTAAGAGTAGTCAGTACTTTCTCAACAATTTTTGCAGGTAATGGAATATAACCGTCTTTGATTACAACTTGTTGACCGGCTTTAGATAAAACCATTTTTATAAATTCGTTTTCTAAAGGCGCTAAAGGTTGATTTGGTTTTTTATTAACATAAACATACAAATAACGGGTTAATGGATAAGTACCATTAAGCGCATTTTCAGGTTTTGCGTCAACAAAAGGTTGGCCTGCTTTTTTAGCCAACGCGACCATTTTAACACCGGATGTGGTATAACCCATGCCTGAATAACCCACACCATTAACCGATGAAGTAACCGACTGAACTACAGATGCTGAACCGGGTTGCTCATTGACGTTACTTTTAAAATCACCTTTACATAAAGCGTTTTCTTTAAAGTAACCGTAAGTACCGGAAACCGAGTTACGTCCGTATAACTGAATGCTTTTTGAGCCCCATGCTGCAACGCCTGCGTCACCCCATGTTTCGATATCAGTTTCATGACCACATTTACGGGTAGAAGAAAAAATGGCATCAACCTGCGGAATAGTCAGACCTTTGATGGGGTTGTCTTTATTAACCAACACGGCCAGCGCATCAATAGCAACAGGCACTGCGGTAGGCTTGTAACCGTATTTATCTTCAAAAGCTTCCAACTCGTCATCCTTCATCTCGCGACTCATTGGACCCAAGTTTGATGTGCCTTCTGTTAGCGCAGGGGGTGCGGTAGAAGAACCGGCAGCCTGAATCTGAATGTTGACATTAGGATATTCGCGGTTGAACTCTTCAGCCCATAGCGTCATCAAATTTGCCAGTGTGTCAGAACCGACACTGGACAAGTTGCCAGCAATACCGCTAGCTTTTTGATAGTCAGGTACGCCCGCATCAACCGTTTGTACTGCGTTTGCAGTACCACTAACCAATGCCGCAGAAGCAAAACCCATCGCAGCTATTAGTGATTTTGTCTTAAAAGATAATTTCATCATAAAAATCTCAAGTTAGTTTATAGTGGAACTATTATGTACAGTTTACATAACAAGAATATGAATTTTTTATGACAGTATTATGACAACACCTTAATCTTGTCTATATACCTGCGTTCAACACAGAGACTAGACACTCATTCAGAAGAATCTTCAGGGAAATTTTTGGGACAGGTAATATACAAAAGCTCGGCAATGCCAGCCTCGAGATAAGACCAGTCATTGGGCATTTTCAACCTGACCAAAGCCGCTGTAGGCAACAACTTATCAGTATCAGGCAAGTGAGCGGCGCCGACCAGATAAATCAGTAAATCTTCCAGCTCAGGATTATGCCCGACCAGCAAAACCCGCCTGGCTTCCAAGGGACATTCAGCCAGTACCGTTTTCAGGCGCTCAACCCCCTCTTGATACAAGCGCTTATCCTCAACAATAACCAACCCCTCGGCGGCAATGGTTTCATGCACAATGAGCGCTGTTGAAAGGGCTCTTTTTGCAGGAGAACTGATTATCCAGTCGGGTATAAGATGCTGTTGATGCAAGCCCTCGCCAAGGCGCTGGGCCGCGTGTTTTCCACGTTTTTTTAAAGGCCTGTCAAAGTCGTCAACAGCAAGATCACGATCAGATTTAGCATGCCTAAGCAACCATAATTCTCTGTTCATTTTATTTACCTGTCTATTTTTTTTCGATAATTCTAAAAAAGGATTACAATAGCAATTTATTTTTAAATTGTCATTAAATGTTAATACTACCTTGTTATTATTAGTGGATTAGCGACAACCACAAACCCCACCCAACCCCAATCAATATGCCCTTACAATTTGATTTCCCTGCGAGTTTAACGGCTGAAAAATTTATTGCAAAACTAAGCAATGATGCTGACGTAGAACTGGTTTCCAGACAGTATTCCCTCAAAACTTATTATGACAGCTTTGACTGGCGACTTTATAAAAGCGGCATCACTTGCGAATTTAACCGTTCAAAATCCGAGTCCCGTTTACTCCTAAAAAACATCGACAATGACCTGAACCTTGCCGGTACAGACATCAAGGAAGTTCCCGCTTTTAGCCATCAATTCCAAACCGATGACACGCGCAGCATACTTGCCCCCTTATTGGAGATGCGCGCCTTATTGCCCGTGTGTAATCTTGATTATGAAATTTATCATCTCAATATCATTAATAACGATAAAAAAACCGTCGCTCGCTTAATTTTAGAAGAACACGTCCTGTTTAATAACCGCGTTACTTTGCTGCCGATTAAAGGCTACGACAAAGCCGCTGAACACATCAGCCAGACCCTTACGACCCAACTGAATTTAATACCCACTACCCACTCATTACTGGTTACCGCCTTAAAATTGCAAGGTCGCAAACCTAATGATTATTCATCAAAAATGGCTATCAACCTCGATCCGGGAATGCGTGCCGATATTGCGGCCAAGTACATTTTCAGCTATTTGCTAAAAGCCATTAAAGATAATGAACAAGGCACCATTGCCGATACCGACACCGAATTTCTGCATGATTTTAGAGTCGCCGTTCGCAGAACGCGTGCCGGACTCAGTCAACTTAAAGACGTATTACCGGAAGCCGTTAACACAACTTATGCCGATTTTTTTTCCTGGCTGGGACAAATCACCAGCACTACCCGGGATTTAGATGTTTATTTGTTAAATTTTGCAGGTTTTAAAAACTGTCTGCCTGCTTCAATCCGCGAAGACATCAACCCGTTACATGATTTTATTCTCGCCAAACAACAAAATTCCCAGAAGGAACTGGCAAAAAAACTGCGCTCGCCGAAATACTTATCCACAATATCCGAATGGGAAAGTTACCTTAAGGCACAGGCTTTTCTAAAACCGGTTGAAGCCAATGCAAAACTGACTATTAAACAACTGGCGGATATAAGGATCATGAAAAGTTATAAACGGGTATTAAAAGAAGGCAATGCCATTACCGAAGAGTCTCATGACGAATTATTCCATGACTTAAGAAAGTCCTGCAAAAAATTACGCTACTTGATGGAATTTTTCCAAAGCCTGTATCCCGAAAATCAAATAAAACACTTCATTAAAAACCTGAAAGGACTACAGGAAGTTTTAGGTGACTTTCAGGATTATGCAACTCAGGAAATCACCCTTAAACAGTTCAGCGAAGAAATGCTAAAACAACAGATACACGCTAATACTCTGTTAGCTATGGGCGTATTAATCCAGAATCTGGACACGTTAGGAGCCAATGCCCGCAAAGACTTTTCAGTAAAATTTGCAACCTTTAAACATGAAGAAAACCACGCTGCATTTAAAGTAATGTTAGCCGCTAAAGATTAAGCCCCATATACATTATTACAGACCATGAAGACACGAAGTTCACGAAGAAAAACCAAAGAAAAAT
>CAIUYS010000581.1 GCA_903903365.1 uncultured Methylococcaceae bacterium | reverse complement strand
TGCCGTTACATTTTATCAATGAGCATACCTCGATCGGTGGAAAAAAAGGCGGCATTGCAACTCATTCCTTGATTGATGTAGAAGTGTCATGCTTGCCTTCAGTATTGCCTGAATTTATTGAGGTTGATCTGGCTGGTCTGGATATCGGCGGTACCATTCATCTTTCAGATGTTATATTGCCGGCAGGGATTGAAATTGTAGTTTTGGCTCAAGGTCCAGAGCATGATTTGCCCGTAGTCTCTATGATGGCTTCAAAAGCCAGTAAAGATGATAGTGCAGCTGTATAAAGCATCATTTATAGATTAAAGATGATTAAGCTTATCGTTGGCTTGGGTAATCCAGGTCAGCAGTACGAAAAAACCCGGCATAACGCCGGGTTTTTGTTTTTAGACGCTTTGGCGCAAGAGCTGGGGTGTGCTTGGTCTAATCAGGCCCGGTTTCAAGGATTTTTTGCAGAAGTCATCATTGCAAGTAGTAAGGTCATGCTCTTAAAACCGGATACTTTTATGAATAGAAGTGGTCAATCTGTAGGAAAAGTCGCGCGGTATTACAAATTACATCCCGAAGAGATTCTCGTTGTCCATGATGAGCTGGATTTTAATCCGGGTGTCGTAAAGCTCAAAAAAGACGGCGGTCATGCGGGACATAACGGTTTAAGAGATATTATCGCGCATTTGGGTTCAAAAGAATTTTACCGGCTAAGGGTAGGTATTGGTCGTCCTCCAGTTGGAAAAGTAGTTGCAGATTTTGTATTGTCTTCGCCGTCGAAGCCGGAATTAGAAATGTTGCTTAACGCTTTCGATTTTAGCAGGGGTTTTGTGGGGCAAATGGTTGTCGGTGATATAGCGGCTGCAATGAATAAATTAAATTCTTAATTACTCCAAGATCAAGCATCCTTCAAAGAATCTACAAAAATAGTTGGCGCTTTTTTCTCCCAAAAATTGATAATATTCGCGTGAATTTAAGATGTTACGCTGTCGCTAAACCGATCTACGCAAACTGAATTGCAAAAAGTGTAAGCCGAGAAATGAAGGGTGTTCAATGTCGGCGTATTAGGCTATTTATCTGTTAATTGATCTGTTTTATGTGTCTGCTCGGTGGTATGTGTGCATTAAAAAGGGGGTATGGCTTGTCTCAAAGGCATTAGTGATTATTATCAATGAGTCCCAGTGCCCTGTGTTTTTTGATAAAGACTATTGTTTTTTATAGGTTTTTATTGTCTTTTTGGTTGTGTCTATTTGCTATGCCGGCTTTGAAAATAATAAGTTGGATCTTTTTCTGGTAAAGTTAAGTAAATAATTCGTTGACAGACGTTCCCTGATAAAAGATAATAGTCAGCTTACCCGATATAGGAGGGGTTCCCGAGCGGCCAAAGGGATCAGACTGTAAATCTGCCGGCTCTGCCTTCGGAGGTTCGAATCCTCCCCCCTCCACCATCATCTTAAATTTAAAAATCTGCGGGTGTAGTTCAATGGTAGAACTCCAGCCTTCCAAGCTGATCACGTGGGTTCGATTCCCATCACCCGCTCCAAATTTCTGAGATTAAGCTCATATAGCTCAGTTGGTAGAGCACTTCCTTGGTAAGGAAGAGGTCACCGGTTCAAATCCGGTTATGAGCTCCAAGTTTTATTGCGATTGTTATTAGGTGTGTGAATCATGGCCAAAGAAAAATTTTCACGTAGTAAGCCTCACGTAAATGTAGGCACAATCGGTCACGTTGACCACGGTAAAACAACACTAACTGCTGCATTAACAACAGTTATGGCAAAATTGCACGGGGGTGCCGTTAAAGCTTTTGATCAAATTGATAATGCGCCTGAAGAGCGGGCTCGCGGCATCACAATTGCTACGTCACACGTAGAATATGAATCTGCAAATCGTCACTATGCTCACGTTGACTGCCCAGGCCATGCAGATTATGTAAAAAACATGATCACGGGTGCGGCACAAATGGATGGCGCAATACTTGTCTGTTCAGCTGCTGACGGCCCAATGCCACAAACCAGAGAGCACATTCTGTTATCAAGACAGGTGGGTGTTCCTTATGTGGTTGTGTTCCTGAATAAAGCTGATATGGTTGACGATGAAGAG
>CAIUYS010000580.1 GCA_903903365.1 uncultured Methylococcaceae bacterium | reverse complement strand
GTTTTGATGTCGACTCGAAATTTGTGAGAAGCGAGCCAATATCCTGTGGATGACTTCACGTTGTCGAGTCGACGACGGCGACCCTCCTCGCGCCGCGCTATTGAGCGCCGCACCTTTGCCACTTCCGTTTGCAGAATGCCAATGAGCATCTTCTCGACATCGGCGACCCTCCTTATGTCGCGCTGTTGAGCGCCTCGCCTGGCGACTTCCTCGGCCCTCGTTGCTTCCGTTCACAGAATGCCAAAACGCCTCTACTTGACACCAGCAACCCCTTCCCTTGCACTCTCGGATCCTGATCTTCGCTGCCTCGCCCTGGCACCGTCTCCGCCGGCACACCATCCCCCGCCTTTCCCCGACCCCTGGCCGCCAGTGGCCTCCATCGGCCGCCGCCGCCGGATGCTGTGCGGCAGGGCCTTCGACAATGAGCTTTTTTCTTGATCTGGGTTGGTTTTGATGAGACATTTCGTTAATCATTGTCTCAACATAGGCTTTGTTGTGAATTTGAGTGGTGTCGATATTACCGTAGGCAAGCAATTTTTTTTGAGTGCTATCGGTAACAATAACCGGCACAGAGGCAGAATTAATGACCACTTCTGTAAAAAAAGACCGCACTAAATTGTTCAGAACCCCTCTGAGTTCAGTGAAAAGTTTCGATTCTTTATAATAAATCTTATCATTAATCATCGAAAGATATTTGGCTTTAATGGGCTCAAATGTGCTAAATTCTTCCAGCAGTTTTCCGCTTAGTACTTTTGCCGAATCTTTCGGAATATTAATATTAGCGGTCATTTTAATATTATTCTTTTCATCCGTAAGAATCACCGGAATATTGGTGTTTTCTTCAATAATTTTCAGATAAAAAGTAACATCTTCGTTCAGTCCGGCAAACACCAGCCTACGATAAGCCTCTGCCCAAAGCTCAACCCTTTTGCGTTCTTCAATTTGTATCTTTTGAAAAAAATCTTCGGTATAATTCACCAGGCTTGCCTTTTGATGAATGGCATCAGCCCAAATTTTCACCTTATTGCGCTCATCGTTTGCCAATCGCGTAACCAATATGTTAGAAAACCATATTGAAACAGCAAAAATGAGTGTTCCCGATAAAAAGAGCAGCCATTTCCAGCGACGTTTATGTATGTAAATATTATGTTTCACCGGTATAAAGGTAAGTAAAACGAATTTATGGCAAATATATTATTCAACAGGCTTTTTGTCATTGTCGTCGTCCCACTCAACGTTAAATTTGTTATTGCTGGTTGTTTTATTGATTTTGGTAGAAGAAGTGTCGTTGGTGTTTTGCTTCTTAAACCAACCGAATTCCTTGTTCAGCACATTAATCAGGTTTTGTTTTTCGGATTTAATGGCAATCTTTAGCTTTTCTTTCACGCCTAACTTATCGTATTTATAAACGGGTTTTTCGGTGGTACCTGTAATGTGAATAAAGAGTGTGGTTTTGCCAAGCCCATCGTCTTCAATCAATCCAAACTCTTCATTTTCCTTGTTCGCCTTGCGGGCTTTATCTGATAAAAGTTCTGATAAAAGGATCTGCAATTGATAATTTATTTCGTTGTTGAAT
>CAIUYS010000579.1 GCA_903903365.1 uncultured Methylococcaceae bacterium | reverse complement strand
TGCAGGCTGAAACAGAATTGCCGGGCATCGAGAATATGGAAGTGCCAACCCGTGTCGTGCATTTGCCATTATCTTGGGACGACCCGTCAACTCGGCTGGCAATAGACAAATATATGCAATCCGTACGCAAAGATGCGCCGTGGTGTCCGAGCAACATCGAATTTATCCGACGTATCAACGGCATGGATAGTATCGAGCAGGTGCAGGATATTTTATTCAACGCCAGTTACTTGGTAATGGGTTTGGGCGATGTTTATCTGGGTGCGCCGGTGGCAACGCCGATTGATCCGCGCCATCGCTTGGTCACCACCAAATATAACCCGGCTAGGACCTGGACGCCGGAAAATGCTGTCGGCATCGGTGGCGCATATCTGTGCGTCTACGGCATGGAAGGCCCCGGTGGCTATCAGTTTGTTGGACGCACCGTGCCGATGTGGAACCGTTACCGGCAAACTGCCGATTTCCGTGACGGCAAGCCTTGGCTCCTGCGTTTCTTCGATCAGATCCGTTTTTTTCCGGTTTCGGCCGAGGAACTGTTGCGCTATCGCGAGGGCGTGATCAGCGGTCGGGTCAAACTGGATATCCGAGAGGAAACCTTTAGTCTACGCCAGTATAACGAATTCCTGCGTGAAAAAAGCACTGAGATTGCTGCGTTCAAGAGCAAGCAACAAGAGGCCTTCGATGCCGAACGTGAACGCTGGGAGCAAGCTGGGCAGCTCTATGCCGACGATCAGGCGGTGGCTGAGGCGGCTATAGATACGGAATTGGATTTGCCGGACGACGCTAGAGCAGTTGCTAGCCATCTCGCAGGTAATGTCTGGAAAGTCTTAGTCCAGGCGGGCGATAGCATCCGTGAAGGCGAGCCGTTGATTATTGTCGAATCCATGAAAATGGAGTTTGTGGTATCAGCGCCAGCCGATGGTCGAATTTGGAAAGTGTTCTGCGCCGAAGGCGGGCAAATCGCTGCGGGTCAGGAATTGTTAGTGCTGCAATCTGAGGAGGATGCATGAGAAATTGGAACGATCTGCCAACTGTTTTGGATATTGCCACGCTCAGCAGAGCTTATCGTAGTAGCGAACTAACGCCAGTGCATATGGTGGAGATGCTCTGGCAGCGGCTGGGGCAAACATCAGAACAAGGGATTTGGATCAGCCGATTGTCCAAAGAACAAATGTTGGATTATGCCCGTAAGTTGGACGGCTGCGTGCCGGAGCAACTGCCGTTGTACGGAATTCCATTTGCGATCAAGGACAATATTGATCTAGCTGGCCTACCGACGACAGCCGCCTGTCCTGCCTACGCCTACCAACCGGATGAGTCGGCGTTTGTGGTGCGGCAGTTGCTGGAAGCCGGGGCGATACCGGTGGGCAAGACCAATCTGGATCAATTCGCAACTGGCTTGGTAGGGACACGTTCGCCTTATGGCGTGTGCCGCAACAGTTTTGATTCGGATTACATCGCTGGCGGTTCCAGTTCCGGGTCGGCGGTTGCCGTAGCGCTAGGGCTGGCCAGTTTTGCATTGGGTACCGACACTGCCGGTTCAGGTCGAGTCCCGGCGGCGTTTAATAATTTGGTCGGCATTAAGCCGACACGGGGTGTATTGAGTACCTCTGGCGTAGTACCGGCTTGCCGAAGTCTGGATTGTGTGTCGATCTTCGCGCTAAGTTCAGCCGATGCCGAGCAGGTATTGCAGGTGGCTAGTATTTACGACGAGAATGACGCTTACGCCCGCTGTAATCAGCCACGCCCAATCCCGCCGAACTTTGCTCGCCAGTTTAGATTCGGCGTACCACTTGCAGAGCAATTACAGTTTTTCGGTGATTCTGCTGCGGAAGTTCTGTTTACCGGCGCTATCCAACAACTGTGCGAGCTAGGTGGGACTCCATTGGAAGTGGATATTCAGCCGCTGCTTGATGCGGCTAAATTGCTGTATGACGGGCCTTGGTTGGCGGAGCGTCGAGGTGTAGCTGCGGACTTGCTGAATGGCAATCCCGAAGCCGTGTTGCCGGTCACGCGGGGTATTCTTAATGCCGGTGCCAATTTGTCGGCCTCCGATGCCTGGTTAGCTTTTCACCGCTTGCAAGAGCTGAAGCGTGTATCGGAAACGTTGTGGAAAGGTATTGATGTATTACTCACGCCGACGACTGGGACTATCTACCGGGTTGCT
Organism: uncultured Methylococcaceae bacterium; assembly: GCA_903903365.1. Classification (GTDB taxonomy): domain Bacteria; phylum Pseudomonadota; class Gammaproteobacteria; order Methylococcales; family Methylomonadaceae; genus Methylobacter_C. Next base: position 3,457 of record CAIUYS010000579.1, on the reverse strand, counting down.
GAGATTGAGGCCGATCCGGTCGCGCTGAATAACCGCCTGGGGCACTACACCAATTTCATGAATCTGCTGGATTTTAGTGCTATCGCATTGCCGGCTGGATTTCGCGATAACGGTCTGCCTTTTGGTATTACTTTGTGCGCACCGGCGTTCTGCGATCAGACTTTGTTGACGCTGGCAAAGCATCGGGAAAGGCTCAAGCCGCACGAGTTGGGAACTAGCCGTATAGTTTGCGCCTTTGAACCCGCAGATTCAACCTCAGATATGTTCGGTTACACCCGTGTTGCGGTTTGTGGGGCGCATCTATCCGGTTTGCCCTTGAATCGGCTATTGACCGAGCGCGGAGGGCATTTGCTGAAGGCCACGCAAACCGCTCCGGTTTATCGGCTGTATGCACTACCGGACGGCAAAAGGCCTGGTATGGTCAAGTGTGCAGACGGTGCGGCTATCGACGTTGAAATCTGGGCTTTGCCATCAATTAATTACGGTGAGTTTGTAGCTGAGATTCCAGCGCCGTTGGGCATAAGCAGCATACAGCTGCAAGACGGTAGTTTCGTGCAGGGCTTTGTCTGTGAGGCTTTTGCTGTACATGAGGCTGTGGATATCAGTGCTTTCGGCGGTTGGAAAGCCTATCTAAACAGACCGGACTAACGACATCGGGTGTTCAGCCCGTCTCTTAATCCTTTACTTCCGATTTTTTAAAGCCGATTTTTCGGCTTGCGGAAACGCTTGCACCGAAATATTTGCAGTCTTTTTTCATTTACTTAATAACTCTTTTATTATGCCAAATACTACATTCTATAATAGCTGTCTGCTGCTGACTGTTCCGCTCTTATTATCCGCTTCGCCGCTGGCTGCCGCAGAGCGTGCTGGTCTACTGAACGGTTTGTCCATGATCAACGACTCAATGTTGATGAAAGCTGCTGGGCTAAGTGTTAACGGCTGGGCCGAGGCCGGTATTGTTTACAACCCCGACGCACCAGCAGATAATTACAACGGCCCGGTGGTTTTCGCCGACCGTGCTAATGAATTCAATTTGCATCAACTCGGTTTTCAGTTGTTTCGGGATGTTGATATCAGAGGTAATAAATGGGATATCGGTGGCAAGTTTACTTTTATGTTCGGAAGTGATGCCCGCTTCAACACGATTAATCCTTACGGAGAGCAGCATTGGGATAATAATTTGGCTGGTGATTTCAGTCGCTTTTACAAGATCGCGATACCGAATACTTATTTGGATATTTTTGCTCCACTGGGTAAGGGCCTGACCACTCGCATTGGCCGGTTTTACACAATTATGGGCTACGAAACAGGCTTGTCTCCGGACAACTTTTTTTACACCCATCCCTACACATTTCAATATGGCGAACCGTTTACCCATTTCGGCATGACCACCACCTATCCTGTACTAGATAATCTCAGCGTGACCCTGGGCGCGGTGACCGGCGGTAATACTCGATTAAACGGGGTTCTGGACGGCAATGGTGCTTGGGACGGCTTCGACATGAACATGGAAAACTGGAATTTTCTGGGCGGAACTACCTGGACAAGCAATGATTTAGCAACGTCTTTAACAGGTACAGTGATTACAGGTGATGTAAATAGCGATAACAATTTGGCGGCATTTCAGCGGCAGACAGGTATCCATAAAAAAGACAACCGGACCTTTTACAGTTTGGTGCTGCAACACAATTTCAATGAGAGTTTGCACTACGTATTGCAGCATGACTATGGCGTGGAACAGCAGCATCCGCTTAACAACTTTCACGATGCCGAGTGGTATGGAATCCACTCTCAGCTCAAATACGACTTGTCTGATACTTTGGGAGTGGGCTTGCGTGGCGAATGGTTCCGAGACGACGATGGCGTGCGGGTCGGACAAATGTGCCCAGGCTGCGCGGTGTTGGCGTCGGGACCGGCAAATTATTACATGGCCACTATTGGTATGAACTGGAAACCAGTCAAGTGGTTGATGTTTCGGCCGGAAATTCGGTATGACTGGTCGGAAGGTCTAAATGCCTATGATGAGCGCAGTAAAGATCACCAGTTTATTTTTGGCGCAGATGCTGTTGTATCGTTCTAAATGAAAATCATTTTGATAATGAAGCAGCAGGGTAATCAATTAGTTTTCAATTATGTTACAAAATTGCTTAGCTCATTCGCTTGACAGTTAGTAGGAATTTAAAAAATGAAAGTTAGAAACTTGCTGACTTCAGTCATTCGCAGAAAATCGTGGAAACGGAGCGTAAGCGGAGTGAAGATTTTTAGTCCGCGATAGCCGTAGGGCATATGTTTTCACGAAGCGTAGCGTAGTGAAAATGTAGGCTTTACGAAACGGCGTCAAGTCATTGCGTAGTGATGTTTCAACCCCTTGTTGGGTTGAAACGAGCGAAGCAGGACGAATCAGGGCAGCCGAAGGCATTGGCGGTCGCGTGATTTTTGCTGATTTTTCGAGCAGGATGCCAGGAAAAATCTATCGCAAAAATAGCGACTCCCCGCTTGTGTTGACACCACAGGAGAATGTAGTGCTCTGGGGAAAGTGAAAACGGTGCAAATATCGTGTTTTTTGGGAGGGTAGAAGCTTGTAAGAACCATAGCTAACCATAAAGAATAGGCATAAGGAAAACAAGAAAAAGTTTGGTATTGGTATTGGTGGTACGAACTCAAATTCATTGTAGGTTCTGTAAGCATGAATTTTTCGGTGTCTGCTCCTCAATGTAAATCTGCCATTTATAACTGAGATTTTTCGACTATTTGAGTATCGCAAGTTTGCACACAGACGATCTCCATGTAGCAAAATTGCCTGCCATAAAGCGGCCATTCGTGACCGGCAGCTGATGGCCGATAGCTGGCGGTCAGTGCCAATTAAAAATCAACACCCTCTCTAAGGGGCTTGAAACATAACGTGCTTTATCCGACACCGGATTCTGAGTCCATAACATAGATGTATTTTGTAGCCATAGGTTTTAGGTATGGGCATTTTCAGGCGTGAAAAAAAAGCCCTAAATGCTTCAATGATTGAATAGTGGACCCCACTTTACCCAAGCCAGTTAATGTTTGTCCTGATCCAGTTTTACGCACTTTATCGATAGCGTAACCTGACCGGCGTCAAAAATTAATCAAACTAGTTTTGTAAAGCCAAGTTTTGAACGTTCTGAAAATCTTGAGTATTTCGAGTGACCAAGGTTAATTTTTGGGTAACCGCAATAGCAGCAATCTCGCCATCTGCATAAGCACAGGTAAGCGCGTAGGATGGGTAGAGCAGCGCGAAACCCATCGCATAAGGAATCAATTATGATGGGTTTCGGCTACCGCCTCTACCCATCCAACTATTGACTATCAACATAAACCGGGGCAGGTAGTTCGTAGGTTTCAGTGAGGCAACGAACCCCAATTTTTTATGATTCGTATTGTTGTGCGTCATGCTTTCAAAGGATCTTGTCGTTCTGATAAGAAAATC